>JBEGJD010000001.1:0-5479 GCA_041184765.1 Verrucomicrobiota bacterium
GCGAAGACCGTGATGCGGTCGGCCGTGCCGTCGCCGTCGGTGTCGCGCAGCTGGTAGATGCGCTCAGTGTGGTGGGTGAGGTCCTTCCAGTCGATCGAGCCGTCGCCGTTGTGGTCGCGGAGCCCGCCGCGCGGCGCGCGCAGCCGGCCGGGGGCGAGTTCGCGACGGAAGAACTCGGCCTTCTCCTCGACCGACGTCAGTCCCACGTCGTTCGGGATCCACATCGTGTGCTCGCGGATATCGAGGTCGCCGACCTTGCGCCGCGTGGTGGCGGAGACGTAGACGCGCCCCCATGGGTCGACGGCGCACGCGACCGGATCGGGCACGTTGATCTCGCCGGACCACTTGTGGAGCCGTAGTTCGCCACCGGGACGCGGGGCCGGGGCGGTCTCGGCGGCGTAAACAGAAGCAAAAAGGCATCCGGCGAACGCGAGGCGGAGGAGGACACAGGCGGAGGGCATGACAGGTAGGAGACGTTTGCGCGGGCGCGAGGTCGCGTCAAAAAGCGCCAGGGCGGCCGTGCCGCGGTCAGTTCGCCACGCGCCGGAAACGGTCGAGCCCGACGGCGAGGACGATGACGGCGCCCTTGGCGACGAGCTGCCAGAAGAACGAGACGCCAAGCAAGGTGAGGCCGTTGTTGAGCACAGCGATGACGAGCGCGCCCCAGAGCGTGCCGAGGATGCCGCCGACGCCGCCGTCATCCTCGGCGGCACCAGTTTCGCCGGCGGCGATGGCGTCGAGCTCGTAGCCGGTGCCGAGCTGGCCGTTGGCGCTGTAGAGACGACTGGCGCTCATCACCCCGCCGAGCGCGGCGAGCAGGCTGGCAAGCGTGTAGACTCCAACGAGCACGAGACCGGAGTTCACGCCCGCGAGGTGGGCGGCCTCGGGGTTGCCACCGAGCGCGAGGACATCGCGGCCGAAGACCGTGCGGTTGAGGATGAACGCGCACAGGCCGATGGTCGCGGCGGCGAGGACCACGAGCCACGGCACCGGGCCGAGGTAGTCGTTACCGATCCACGCGAACGCGAGGTCGTTGTTGATCACCGAGGTACCCCCGGCGGCGAGATACGCCGCGCCGCGCAGCGCGGTGTACGTGCCGAGGGTGATGATGAACGGCGGCAGTCCGGCGTAAGCCACGGCCGCGCCGGTGACCGCGCCCACCCCGGCGCCGAGCGCGAGACTCGCGGGCACGGCGGCCCACGCCCACGACGGATCGAGAGACAATTGCACCGCGACGACCGCGGCGAGCCCGAGCACGGAACCGACGGCGAGGTCGATGCCGCGCGTGAGGATCACGAACGTCATCCCGGCCGCCAGCACCACATTGATCGAGGCCTGGCGCGCCACGTTCATGAGGTTGGCGGCGGTGAGAAACTTCGGCGTGAGCACCGCGAAGACCCCCGCGACCACGATGAGCATCGGCAAAATGCCGAGCGCCTCCATCACGCGACGGGCGCGGCCGGCGCCGGAGGGATCGGAGGTGCGGGGCGGGGTGCTCACGGGGAAAACCGGCGCGACTCCACCGGAAACCCGCGCGCTGGCGAACCAGAAAACGGCGAGCCGCGCCGTCAATTGTCGGCCACGGCCGGCGCGCCCGGAGGACCCACGGAGGAGCGCAGCAGCCCGATGGCCCGCAACGGACCGCGCGCGCCGGGGCCGCGCGGGGCGACCTGCGACGACTCGAGTCGAAAGACGTTCAAGCCCGGCGCCATCTCCACCGCATCCACCACCATCCGTGATGAAGTCATCCCCAATGGCGCCCGTGCCAGGCGCTTTTGTCCCCGCCAAAGCTGAACCTCACCCGCGGTGGCGCCGACCAACTCGAGGCTCGCGGTCAACGTGACAGGGACACTCAGAGGATTGTAAAACGACAGCGTCGTGGCTCCGCCACCCCACCTCACTCCATCCTCAGAGCGCAGGTTCCAGCCGCGCCCCGGCGAGAAGGAGCGTGCGAACGGCGGCTGCGGGTCCGCCTTCGGACGAAGCAGCACGACGACTTGGTTGCCCATCCGTCCGCTGATGACCTGACCGTAGCCGAGCGCGGCCAGCTCGCGGAGCATGCCCTCGGCGCGGTCGCCGAATCCCTTGCGGTTCAGGTAGAGCGCGCCGAACCCGTGTTCCTCGAGGCGCCGCACCAAGACCGGGACCGGTTCGTTCTCGAGCTCGCGTTGCCAGCGGCCGCGGGCGCGATGCTTGGCGGCACCATAACTGAACCGTAGGCCGTCGGTCGCGAGGTAAGGACGGAAATGCTCATAATCCGTAAGCCGGTGCGGCGGCACTACCTCGGGAAAACCCAGGACCGGCAGTTGGAAAACCCGCGCGCCCGGGGGCAACGCGGCCTCCAGACGCGCGCCCAGCTCGCGGTCGGAAGTCGCCTCGGCCGCGATGCGCTCACGACGTTCGGCAGAGGATGCCCTCGGCAATTGGTCGAGCAGACCGATCGCGGCCAGCGCCAACGCCGCGGCCATGCTCAAACCGGCGGGCCAGCGGGCGGTGAGCCGCGAGAGCCGCACCATGAGGAACACGAGCACCAACGCGGAAATGAAGACCGCGACGCGGTTGGTGGCGCGAAACACCTGAAAGCCCGCGAAGAACGCGATGAAGTTCGTCAGGCCCCCGACTCCAGCGTAGGCGATGAGCCAACCGGCGGTGAGCGCCTGCCCCGGCACCGGCCGGCCGCGCAACAACCGCACAACCGCGAGCCCCGCCAGCCACACCAGTCCCGCGATCCCGCAGACGCCGAGGTAAGGCAGAAACGCCTCACCGTGCCATTCGGACCAGCGCCGGTAGCGTTGCCCAAGGAAAGCCAGCCAATCCGCGCGATGGAATTCCGGTGGGATGAACATCTCGACGGGCTTCAGCGCATAGCGCTCGGTGCCGCCGTAATTGCGCGACAGCAACGGCAGCCCTTCAGGTTCCGCGGCGTGCAGCCAGAGCTCCGCGTTGCAGATCAGGAAAACCGCGACCGCGACGACCCCGGCCGAAATACCAAGACCAAGATTGGCGCGGCGGCGCGGCCCGAGCCATTGCACGACCAGCGCCCACAGCAGCAGCTGGCCCCAGAAGAGGAGCAGATAAGGATTCCCGGCGCCGAGGCCGGCCGACGCGCCGAGGCAAACCAGCGCGCCGCGGCTCTTCCATTCCAGCCGGCGGCTTTTCGCTACCAGCCAGACCGCGAGCAGCCCCACCGGCACCGTCCACGATAGCACGAAGGAGAAATGCGCGAGACCGCGGTGGAAGACGTGGTAGGAATACGCGTACAGCAGCGCTCCCGCCCAGGCCCACTCCCAACGCACGCGCAGCCATCGCGCCAAAAGGTAAAACGACGCGGCCGAAGCCAGCTGCGCCAGCAGCAGGCCGAGATTTGCCGCAAGAAACACGCCGGTCCAGCGCGACAGCACGCCAAGCAGAAGCATGACGGGTTTGTCGGGTGTCGGGTAGTCGCTCCAGTCGGCGCCGAAGGGAGCCCCGAGCCGCTCGATTCGCTGCGGAACGAGCGGAATTCCGACGCCCTCCCCCGCCGCCTTGATGCGCGCCAACACTTCGTGCGCGTCACCGGAATAATCGGTCGGCAGCGACCAGTCGGTCGCGGAAAAACGACCGTGGTGGGCCACCCACACGAGGGAGGTGACCAGCAGGAGCATGCCCAAGCGCCAAGGCGCCGGGAACTTTGCCGGAAGGATAATCAAGGGTGGGTTCGGACCGCTTGGGGACGGCCCGATGACGCAGCTATTCCGTTGAGCCGCGCCACGGCAGGTCCCGCAAGCGCGTCCGCCTGACTGCGCGGAAAGGCGGACGACCGCGGGGAGGAAAGCTTTGCCATGCCGAAGGCCCCTGATTTGCCTCCCGCCTCCATGGCTCAAGGGAACCGCCAGCCTCCCGCCGGGGGCGCCTTCTCACGGCGCTTCGCGTCGTACTCCGGGCTTTTCTTCGACGAGTTTGAGCCGGGTTCGGCTTGGATCCGAGAGTCGGCGGCTGTGCGACTGCCGCCGTTGGCGCCGGGGACGCGCCTGGTGGTTCGCGGCCACGTTCGGGTCCATCCCGAGGCGCGCGGCATCGAGGCGGGAACCCCCGGCCTCCGACTCTCTTTAGACAGCGCAACCGCGGGGACCGTTTCTCCTGGCACCACCGGGCCGTGGGAATTGACCGTGACCACGCCCTCCGAAGAGGCCGCGGTTCTCAACTTTTTGTTGGAGGGGGTGGGCCTGACCAACGGGCTGGCCTGGTCCGGCCGCGTGACGGGCTTCGGACCCTGGCAGCGCTTTCGCGCGCAGAACCGCAACCGGCAACTGCGCGTCGAGACGATCGCGACCGCGGACGGCGAGGTGATCTTTGACTTCAGCCAACGCGCCGCGCCGTTCTCTGCGGCGTTCGCCCGCCGGCACGCGCGGCTCGGCCTCAACATCGTGGGATTCCTCACCGCCGACCTGGGCGTGGGCGAGTCCGCGCGCTGCATGGTCCGCGCCGCCGACGCCGCCGGGCTCCCGTCGGCGCTGGTGCCGCTGAAGCTGAATTGCCGCAACCGCCTGGGCGACGACACCTACGCCGCGCGGCTCGGGGAAGAAAATCCCCACGGCGTGAATGTTTTCCACGTCGATCCGCCGGCCGCGCAGGAGATCGACCACCACCACGGGACCGGCTTCCGCGCGGGGCGCTACAACATCGGCTATTTCGCTTGGGAGCTGCCCGAGTTCCCCGACGCCTGGCTACCGAGTTTCGATTTCTTCGACGAAATCTGGTGCCCCAGCGATTTCACCGCCGCGGCCGTGCGGGAGAAATCTCCCCTACCCGTGCTGACGATGCCGCACGCGATCGCATTCGCTCCGCCGGCCGGCGACCGGGCTGCGTGGCGGAAGCGTTTCGGGCTGCCGCGCGACGCGTTCCTCTTCCTCTCGCTGTTCGATCTCAACTCCTACGCGGAACGGAAAAACCCGCGCGCCGCAATCGAGGCCTTCCGTCGCGCCGCCCTGCCGCCCGCGCGGGAAGGCGGCGGCGCGGCCCTCGTGCTGAAAGTCCAGAATGTGGCGGGCAACGAGACGGACTTCGCCGCGCTGCGTGAGGCGGTGCGGGATTTGCCGGGCACCGTGCTGATCACGGAGACGCTTTCGCGCGCCGACCTCTACGCGCTGGAGGCCGCCTGCGATTGTTTGGTTTCGCTGCACCGCTCCGAGGGCTTCGGCCTCGCCGTGGCCGAGTGCATGCATCTGGGAAAACCCGTGATCAGCACGGACTGGTCGGCCACCGCGGAATTCGTCACCCCCGCCAACGGCCGCCCGGTGCGCGCGCCGCTCGTCACCCTGCAACGCAGCCACGGCCCGTACGCGAAGGGTGGCACCTGGGCCGACCCCGATCCGGCGCATGCCGCGGAACACATGCGGGAACTTTTTGCCGACCCGGCGCTCGGCGCCCGCCTCGGCGCGGCGGCGCGGGCGACCATCGCGGCGCGTTTCGCCCCGGCGGTCGTGGGCACGCGTTACCG
>JBEGJD010000002.1:0-14575 GCA_041184765.1 Verrucomicrobiota bacterium
GACCGCGGCTGAAGTGGGAACGGGTACCGCTCAGTAACGGTAATGCTCGGGCTTGAAGGGGCCCTCGACCGACACGCCAAGGTAGGCGGCCTGGTCCTTGGTGAGCTTGGTCAGCTTGGCGCCGATCTTCTCGAGGTGCAGACGCGCGACCTCCTCGTCGAGGTGCTTCGGTAGACGGTAAACTCCCACCGCATACTTGTCGCGGTTCCGCCAGAGGTCGATCTGCGCGAGCGTCTGGTTGGTGAAGCTGTTCGACATCACGAACGACGGGTGCCCCGTCGCGCAGCCGAGGTTCACCAGCCGGCCCTCGGCCAACAGGTAGATGCTCCGGCCGTTCGGGAAGGTGTACATGTCGTACTGCGGCTTCACGTTCACGCGCTTGGCATCGGAGTTGTTCAGGCGGTCGACCTGGATCTCGTTGTCGAAGTGGCCGATGTTGCAGACGATCGCCTGGTCCTTCATCCGCCGCATGTGCTCCAGCGTGATGATGTCACGGTTGCCCGTCGTCGTCACATAGATGTCCGCCGTGCCGAGGGTCGACTCCAGCGTGTTCACCTCGAAGCCCTCCATCGCCGCCTGCAGGGCGTTGATGGGATCGATCTCCGTGACGATCACGCGGGCCCCGAAGCCCTTCAGGGAGAAAGCCGAGCCCTTGCCGACGTCGCCGTAACCGCACACGCAAGCGACCTTGCCCGCGATCATGACGTCAGTGGCGCGCTTCAGGCCGTCGGCCAGCGATTCGCGGCAACCGTAGAGGTTGTCGAACTTCGACTTGGTGACCGAGTCGTTCACGTTGATGGCGGGCACGCGCAATTTGCCCTTTTCCATCATCTGGTAGAGGCGATGCACGCCGGTGGTCGTCTCCTCGGAAACACCGCGCCACTCCTTGGCGATGCGGGTCCAGCGGGTCGGATCCTCGCGATGAATGCGCTTGAGGACGTTCTTGATGACCTGCTCCTCATGCGACCCGGAAGCCGAGTTAACCCAATCGCTGCCCTCCTCGAGCTCGCAGCCCTTGTGGATCAGCAGGGTAACGTCGCCGCCGTCGTCAACGACGAGCTGGGGGCCTTGACCGCCCGGGAACGAAATGGCCTTCACCGTCAGGTCCCAGTACTCCTCCAGGGTCTCGCCCTTCCACGCGAAGACGGGCGTGCCGGCCGCGGCGATCGCGGCGGCGGCATGGTCCTGCGTGGAGAAGATGTTGCACGAGGCCCAGCGCACGTTGGCGCCCAGCTCCTGCAGCGTCTCGATGAGCACCGCGGTCTGGATCGTCATGTGGAGCGATCCGGTGATGCGGACGCCGGCAAGCGGCTTTTTGGGGCCGAACTTGCGGCGGACAGACATCAGGCCGGGCATCTCGTGCTCGGCGATGGAGATTTCCTTGCGGCCCCACTCAGCGAGGCCGAGGTCCTTGACGTGGTGGTCGGCGGAAGCGGGCTTGCGGGAGGCCTTACGGGATGCGGTGGCGGTGGCCATGGTGTTGGTTTGGATGTTGTGTCGGGCGCTCAGCGCAGCGCGGCGCGGAGGGCGGCGGCCTTGGCGGTGGACTCCCAAGGAAGGCCGGCCTTGCCGAAGTGCCCGTAATTGGTGGTCTCGCGGTAAATCGGGCGGAGCAGGTTGAGCTGCTTCACGATGTCAGCGGGCTTGAAGCTGAAGACCCGCTCGACTGCGGCGGTGATGCGCTCGTCGGAAACGCCCTTTTGCGCGGTGCCGAACGTGTTCACGTGCACCGAAACCGGGCGCGGATGGCCGATGGCGTACGCGAACTGGATCTCGGCGTGCTTGGCGAGGCCGGCGGCGACGATGTTCTTCGCAACCCAGCGGCCCATGTAGGCGGCCGAGCGGTCGACCTTCGAGGGATCCTTGCCGGAGAAGGCGCCACCGCCGTGACGGCCCCAGCCACCGTAGGTGTCGACGATGATCTTGCGGCCCGTGAGACCGGAGTCGCCCTGCGGCCCGCCGATGACGAAGCGGCCGGTCGGGTTGATGAGGTACTCGGTGTTCTTCGTCAGCAGCTTGGCGTCGATGACCTTCTTGATGACGTTTTGGATCAGGAATTTTTCGATCGTCGCGTGGGCGACGTCGGCGGTGTGCTGCGTGGAGATGACGACGTTCACGACCTCGACCGGACGGCCGTCCTCATAACGCACCGAGACCTGCGACTTCGCGTCGGGACGCAGCCACGCCACCTTGCCGGACTTGCGGATGCGGGTGAGCTCGCGACCCAAACGGTGGGCGAACATGATCGGCGTCGGCATCAACTCGCGCGTCTCGTCGCACGCGTAGCCGAACATGATACCCTGATCGCCAGCACCCTGCTCGGCCGTCTTCTTGCCCTCGGCCTTGCGGGCGTCGACGCCCTGCGCGATGTCGGCCGACTGCGCGGTGAGGTAATTGTTGATGAAGACGGAGTCGGCGTGGAACACGTCGTCGTCATTCACATAGCCGATGTGGCGGATGGCATCGCGGATGACCTTGCCGAGGTTGATGGCCTCCTCGAGCGGGCGGGTGCGACCGGTGCGCTTGTCATGCAGCTTCGGAATCGTGATCTCGCCGCCGACCACAACGACGTTGGATTTCACGAACGTCTCGCAAGCCACGCGGCTGGAGCGATCAACCGACAAGCAAGCGTCGAGCACGCTGTCGGAAATGAGGTCGGCGACCTTGTCGGGATGACCTTCGCCGACGGACTCAGAGGAGAACACGAATGATTGGGCCATGGTTGGAGACGGTTGAGGCCGCGACGAAACCAGCGGCGAACACGGACAGGCAAGCGAAATATCAACGCATCGTGATTCAAAGATATGTTCCTAAATCACGACGCCTCAACGGTCCGGAACCATCGCGGTGTTGCCACCACCGGATTTTCGCCGTCCGTTCCCGCCATGCCTGAAGCGTCGCTGCTCGACCCGGAAACCTTGGCCGGTCTCCGCGCCCTCGACCCGACGGGGAGCGACGCGGTGCTTCGCGAAATCGCAGCCATCTACCTGGAGGACACGCCGACGCGCCTGCGTGAATTGGAGGACGCGGCCAACGCCGGCCATGCGGAGCGCTTCATCCGCGCGGCGCATAGCCTGAAGGGCAGTTCCGCCAGCCTTGGTGTGACCGCAATGCGCGCAGCGGCGGAACGAGTCGAATCCTCGGCCCGTTCATCCGGACTCCCCGCCGGTGTCACCCACCTGCCGGCGTTGCGCGAAGCTTGGAGTTCATCCGAGCCTCACCTTCGTCGCTTGGTCGGCTGAAAAGGCGGCATCGCCTCAGACGCGCCGTTTGCCGCGACCCGTTACCCCGCGTTTTCCGCTTCCACCCGGTGGTCGAGCGGCTTTGCGAAAATCCCCCGACCGCAGCGCGTCGATCTGATCGCGCAGGACCGCCGCGCGTTCGAATTCCAGCCGGCCCGCCGCGTCCTGCATCTCCTGCTCCAACTCCGCGATCACCGCCGCGACGTCTTCCGTGCCCTCCGCAACCATCGGCTCCGCCACCTCCGTGTTGATGTCGCGGGTCTGGAGGCTCGCCTGGGCGCCCCGCCGCACACTCCGCGGCGTGATGCCGTGGGCGGTGTTGTATTCGATCTGCTTTGCGCGCCGGTAGGAAACGGCCTCGAGCGTGCGGCGGATCGATTCCGTCATGACGTCGGCGTAAAAAATGACCCTGCCCTTCTCGTGCCGCGCCGCGCGACCCGCGGTTTGGATCAGCGAGGTTTCGCTGCGCAGGAAGCCCTCTTTGTCGGCGTCGAGGATCGCCACGAGCGCGACCTCCGGCAGGTCCAGTCCCTCGCGCAGGAGATTGATGCCCACCAGAACGTCGAAGTTGCCGAGCCGCAGATTGCGGAGGATCTCCACCCGCTCGATCGCGTCGATGTCCGAGTGCAGGTATTCCACGCGGACCCCCGCCTCGCGCATGTAACTGGTAAGGTCTTCGGAGAGGCGCTTCGTCAGCGTCGTCACCAGCACGCGTTCACCGGCGGCCGCCGCGGCGCGGACCTCGGAGATGAGGTTCTCCACCTGCCCCTTGGTCGGTCGCACGGTGATCTCGGGATCCAGCAGGCCCGTGGGACGGATCAACTGTTCCGCGACCACGGTGGAGCGTTTCAACTCGAACTCCGCCGGGGTGGCGGAGACGTAAACCGTCTGACCGGTAACGGAGTCAAACTCCGCGAAACTCTGCGGCCGGTTGTCGAGGGCCGAAGGCAGCCGAAAGCCGAAGTCGACCAGAGTCTCCTTTCGGGCGCGGTCGCCGTTGTACATCCCGCCGACCTGGGGGATGGTGACGTGGCTCTCGTCGACGATCAGCAGGAAGTCGCGCGGGAAGAAATCAATCAGGCAGAACGGACGCTCGCCGGCCTTCCGGCCCGTCAGGTGCCGGGAGTAGTTCTCGATGCCGTTGCAGAAGCCCATCTCCTGCAGCATCTCGAGGTCGTAATTCGTGCGCATGCGGATGCGCTGCGCCTCGAGCAGGCGCTTGCGCTCCTCGAACCACGCCACGCGCTCGTCGAGCTCCCGCCGGATCGCCGCCACCGCGGGCTCGAGGCGCCCGCGGCTCGTGACGTACTGATTGGCCGGGTACAGGTCGAACTCCGTGATGGCCCGTGTGATGGAGCCGGTCGTCGGGTCGAACTCCGCCAGGCCGTCGACCTCGTCGCCGAAGAACTCCACGCGCAGCCCGCGTTCGAGGTAAGCGGGCATGATGTCGACCACGTCGCCACGCACGCGGAAACGCCCGGGCTTCAGCTCGTAGTCATTCCGCTCGTAGAGGTTGTCGACCAGGCGCTCGAGCAGCGCCTGCCGTCCCAAAGGAGCGCCACGCCGCAACTCGATCCGGAGGTCGATGAACTCCTGCGGCGAACCGAGCCCGTAGATGCACGACACGCTGGCCACCACGATCACGTCGCGCCGCGAAACCAGCGAGCTGGTCGCCGAGATCCGCAGCCGCTCGATCTCCTCGTTGATCGAGGAGTCCTTCTCGATGAAGGTGTCGCTCGAGGGGATGTAGGCCTCGGGCTGGTAGTAATCGTAGTAGCTAACGAAGTACTCGACGGCGTTCTCCGGGAAGAAGCCCTTGAATTCCGAGTACAACTGGGCCGCGAGGGTCTTGTTGTGCGAGATGATGAGCGCGGGCCGACCGAGCTCGGCGATCACGTTGGCCATCGTGAACGTTTTCCCCGAGCCGGTCACGCCGAGCAGCGTCTGGTGCCGGTTACCCGCGCGCAACGAGGCCACCAGCTTGGCGATTGCCTGCGGCTGGTCCCCCGTGGGTTTGAACTCGGCGCTGAGCTTGAACTCCATCGGCGCAACGTGGCGCTGTGCCCGTGCCGGCACAAGCGCGCCCGCCACCGCGCGTCAGCACGGTTTCACAGCCCCAGTAGGCGCAACAGCGCCTCGCGGAGCGCCGTTACCGCGCGGCGACGGCCGCCCTGACCGCCCTCCAACGGTGCCTCCTGCAACAAAACCACGCCGCGGCCGCAAAACACGTCGTCGAAAAGCCGGCTGCGGCCGCGGTAAAACCCCCAGAAGGTCTCGGCCCGTGCCGGCCGCGATTCCAAGCCGGGAGTGAAGCCGATCGTCACGCCGCGATTCAGTCTTCGCGCCGGAACACCCTCCCCGCTCTCCAAGCGTTCCACCCGCACACCCCGGCCGCCCGCGACCACCAGCCGGCAGGGTCCGGTGAACTCAAAATGCCGGACGGTTCCCGTCACCCACGCCCGCCAGCTCAGCCAACGCCGGTGGCGCCGGATCTGTAAGCGTCGTTCGCCAGCCACCACCACCGCCGCGAGATATCTGGGCCGCAGGATCAGCGATGCGCCAGCAGGTAGCGTCACCAGCGAAAGTTCGACGTGCTCTTCACCACCACCGGCCAGTGTCACTCGCCGTTCGCCGTCACTCCCCCGGTGCCGCAACTCCACCAACTCCACGAGCCCGCATGCCGCGCTCGTGAACGGCATGTGCCAATCGAGCAAGAACCTCGTGCCCCGGTTAAGGTCCTCGTCGGATGCCTGCAGAAAGCGCCCGCGAACCAGCAGTCGCTCACCCGGTCGGAGCGCGACCTCGAGGCCGGGCCGACTTTCCCCGGCTTCTACGCCGGCGGCATGTTGTTCTCCTAGGCGCAGTGCCACGCCACGCGCCGCGAGCGAAGCCAGGCCGTAATAAAGCAGCGCCGCCCACGTGATCGGCCCGAGCAGGACGACAGCGAGACCGCCGATGACGTACCACTTCACTTTCTCCCAAGCGGCCGCGATCCAACGCACAAACCAAGAGCGGCCGCGTTCCAGAAAAGAGATCTCGTCATTCACCCGGCGCCACGCGGCCTCCAATCCCTCGCGCTCCCAACCAGCCTGCTCCAACGCGCGACGCGACGCCGCCAGACGTCCGGCCGCTTCCTCGAGCACAGCGTCTGCCCGGGCGACCCGTTGCGCGTTTTCCGCCCGCGCCTTGGGGTCGCCAAACCACCGACCCCACCAGCCCTCGCGATCGCGGAGTTCAGCGACAGTCTTGGTCGCCTCGCGCAACCGCGCCTCCTGCGCCTTCGTCTCCGCGCCGAGTTCGTTGGTGCGCGCCGCCAGCGCCTCGCGGGCGCGTCCAATCTTCTCCCGATCCAAAACCGCCGATTGCAGCCGGCTACGGCGCTCCCACTCCTGCAACGCCTCCTGCCGGACGAATAGCCACGCGCCGTAGATCGCCGTAGCGGTCAACGCCGCCACCGCCACCCCCGTCAAGCGGCGGGACAGCCAGCCAAACACCCCGGCGAAGAGCGATTCGAGCGCCACCCCCCACGTCTCGGGCGACGCCCGTTGAAACGCAAACACGTCCGCGCGCGAGGCTTGCGAGGGCCATTCACCCGGTGACGAGCGGGGATTAGGCGCGATAACTACGCGCCGGGCGCCGGGAAGCCGTTTGCGACCGGCGTCAGGTCGCGTCAGACTCCCGCCAAACCGAACAGACCATGTCCAAAGCCATAGTCTCCAGCCTCTACGACTCCGACGTCTTCCGCATGGCGTGCCGCCAATTCGACAAGGCCGCCGACGCGATCAACCTTCCCGACGCGATCCGCGACCGCACGAAATACCCGCGCCGCTGCCTCGCCGTCTCGCTGCCGGTGCGCCGCCACGACGGCAGCGTCACCGTCTTCGAGGGGTATCGGGTGCAGCACAACCTTTCCACCGGCCCGTCCAAGGGTGGCATCCGGTTTCACCAGAACGTCACGCTCGGTGAGGTCGCGGCCCTCGCCATGTGGATGAGTTGGAAAACCTCGCTCGCGGGCCTGCCCTACGGCGGCGCGAAGGGCGGCGTGATCGTCGATCCCAACCAGCTCACGGAGTCGGAACTCGAGCATCTTTCCCGTCGCTACATGCAGGAGATGGTGAACTTCGTCGGCCCACAGGTCGACGTGCCGGCGCCTGACGTCGGTACCAACGAGCGCATCATGGCTTGGATGATGGACACGTACTCCAACCACGTGGGCCACGTCGCCAGCGCGGTGGTGACCGGCAAGCCGATCGCGCTCGGCGGATCCGAGGGGCGGCGCGAGGCCACCGGGGCCGGCGTGGCGTACCTCGCGCGGAAGTACCTAGAAAAAATGAAGCTGCCCGTGTCGAAGACCACGGTCGCGGTCCAGGGTTTCGGCAACGTCGGCAGCGAGACCGCCCTCGCCCTCCGCAACTACGGCGCAAAGGTGATCGCCATCTCCGATTACACCGGAGGCATCTACAACCCCACGGGCATCAATCTGGAAAAGGCCCTCGCCTACGTGCGCTCCCAGAAGGTGCTGCTCGACTTCGATGGCGGCGAGCCCGTCACCAATGAGCAATTGCTCGAGTTGAAGTGCACGGTCCTCGCCCCTTGCGCGCTCGAGCGCGTGATCACCGACCAGAACGCCCCGCGACTGCGCTGCCGCCTGATCGCCGAGGGCGCCAACGGCCCGACCACGAACGCCGCCGACCGCGTCCTCGAGGAGCGCGGCGACATCGAGCTGATCCCTGACGTGCTCTGCAATTCGGGTGGTGTGATCGTCTCCTACTTCGAATGGCTGCAGAACCTCTCGAACTACTATTGGACCCGCGACGAGGTGCTGCAGAAACTCTTCGCGATGCTCGACCGGGCCAGCGACGCCGTCGAGGCCCAGAAACGGAAGTTCAAGTTCAGCCGCCGTCTCGCCGCCCTCACCCTCGGCATCCAACGCGTGGCCGACGCCAAGCAGAGCCGCGGGCTCTTCCCGTGACGTCGCGCGGCCGCGCCTACAGGAACAACCAACCGACCAGCACGAGGATCGGCAGCAGCACCGGCAGGCTGTAGCGCACGATGTAGCCGAAGAATGACGGGCAATGCACGTGCGCCTCGTGCGCGATCGACTTCACCATGAAGTTGGGCCCGTTGCCGATGTAGGTCATCGCGCCGAAGAACACCGCACCGAGACTCACCGCGACCACGTAGAGCGGCTGAGCGACGAGCAACGCCCGCACCGCTTCCGGACCAGCCTTGCCCGCGAATGCCGCCGGATCGGTCGCCGCCGCCGTCGCCTGCGCCAGCTGGAGAAAGTTCACGTAGGTCGGCGCGTTATCCAAGACCGACGAAAGCGCCCCCGAGGCGAGGTAGTATTGTAACGGGGCCGTGAAACCAAACTCACGGCCGTGTTCTTCCAGGTAGCCTAGCGCGGGCATCATCGTCGCGAAGATCCCCGCGAATAAAAAGGCCACCTCCTTCACCGGCCCAAAACCGAACGCATTCGCCTCGTGCACCTCCCGCGACGTCAGCCGATGGCTCGCCACCGCCGCCGCCAGCATGGTGAGTTCGCGCAGGAAAAACCGATCCGGCAGAAAAACCGCACCGATGATCACGCCAAGCAGCAGGACATTACCGGCGCCGTCCACGCGCCACGTTTCCGGCTCCTGAGACGCCTCCGCCTGCAGGCGACGCGGCATCCGGCGAAAGCTGCGGAGATCGAAAACGTAGAAGGCCGCCAGCACGAGGCCGAGCGTCACGAGCCAGGGCATGACCACCCGCTCCGCCAGCCAGAAGAACGGCACGCCGCGCAGGTAGCCGAGGAATAGCGGCGGATCGCCGATCGGCGTGAGCGCGCCGCCGAGGTTCGAGACCACGAAGATGAAGAAGACCACGTGGAAGCCGCTCACGCGCACCTTGTTCATCCGGATCCAAGGCCGGATCAGCACCATCGAGGCGCCCGTCGTGCCGATGAAATTGGCCGCCACCGCCCCCACGGCAAGGAACGCGACGTTGACCGACGGCGTGGCTTCGCCGCGCACGCGGATGTGGATACCGCCCGCCACGGTGAACAACGAGCCGATCAGTATGATGAACGAGGCGTACTCGGCGGCGGTGTGCGCGAGCAGGCCACCCCCGCCCGGCACCCGCGCGAGGTAATAAGCCGCCACCATCGCCCCCAAACCGAGCGCCACCACCGGGTAGAACCGCTCCCAAAGATGCTTCAGCCGCGCCGGTGCCAAGGGCGCCACCGCGATCAGCAGGAGCAGCAGCGCGAAAGGCGCGCTCAGCCAGAGCGGAATGCCCGACGCGGGTGCGGCGACGGCGAGGAAAACGAAGGCAGTCACCGCGATTGGCTCCTATGCCGCCGGGTCAGAAGGTGTGGATGAAGAGTCCGGAGCGAAGCTTCGGCTCAAACCACGTGCTCTTAGGCGGCATGATCTGCCCCGCGTCGGCGATGTCCATCAGCTGCCCCAGGGTCACCGGATACATGGAGAACGCCACGCCTCCTTCGGCGTCGACGCGCTTCACCAGCTCACCCGTGCCACGGATGCCGCCGACGAAGTCGATCCGCTTGCTGGTGCGCACATCGGTGATGCCGAGCACCGGGCCGAGCAGTTTGTCCTGCAGCACGCTCACATCGAGGCGCGACACCGGATCAGCACCGGCGTCGGCCACGCAGCGCAGGCCGTACCATTTTCCGCCGAGGTACATGCTGACTTCGCCGACGCGCGAGGGGCTCGGGTTGGCGTTTTCCACCAGACCAAACAGGTCCTTCACCTTCGCCAGCAAAGCCGCGGGCGTGAGGCCGTTCAGGTCGAGCACGATGCGGTTGTAGGGAAGGATCTTCAGCTCGCTCGCCGGGAAGAGCACGCAGAGGAACCAATTGTATTCCTCGGCGCCGCTGTGGGAAGGGTTGCGCTCGCGGCGCAACCGGGCGACGCGGGCCGCGCTCGCCGCGCGGTGGTGACCGTCGGCGATGTAGGTCACCGGCACCGCGCCGAAGGCCTTCACCCATTCCTGCCCGCCCGCGATCCGCCACACCGTGTGCCGGATGCCGTCGGGAGCCGTGAAATCGTGAAGCGGCTGCTCCTTGGTCTTCGCGTTCACCAGCGCGGTGACCGCCGCGTTGTCGCGGTAGGTCAGGAAAACGGGACCGGTGTCGGCACTCAGCGTGTCGATCAGTCGGGTGCGGTCGTCCTCTTTGTCCTTCCGGGTCTTCTCGTGCTTCTTGATGAGCTCCGCGTCGTAATCCTCGACGTGGCAACCGGCGACGAGGCCGCGCTGCACGTGGTCGCCCATGCGCTGCTGGTAGACGTAGAGACAGGGCCCGGTCTCGCGCACCAAGGTGCCGTTGCGTTGCAGCGCTTCGAAATTCGAGCGCGCGCGGGCGTAGACCGCCTCGCTGTAAGGATCGGTCGCCGGCGGCAGACCGATCTCGGCGCGGTCGACATGCAGCAAGCTGTGCGGGCGGCCGGCGGCGAGCGCGGCGGCTTCGGCCGTGTTGACGACGTCGTAAGGCACGCAGGCGACCTCGGGAGCAAGGGCGGGCACGGGAACAAGACCCTGGAACGGATGGATGCGCATGGGAAAGGGACGCGGAGCAAAGCCGGCGCGCCGGCCGGTTGACACGGAAAAAATCGCGCCGCCGTAAAACAAAAAGCCCCCCGGAGTGAACCGGAGGGCGGGAAAGGAGCGGGAAGAAGGTTACTTCTTCGTGCTGCGCTTGAACTTCGAGGTGAACTTCTCGACGCGACCCGCGGTGTCCACCAGGCGCTTCTCGCCGGTGTAGGCCGGATGGGAGTCCATCGTGACGTCGCGCACCACCACGTGGTACTCGACACCATCAATCTGCTCCTTGCGGGCGGACTTCATGGTCGACTTGGTGAGGAAACGACGGCCGGTGCCGATATCGAGGAAGCAGACGTCGTTAAGAACGGGATGACCTTGTGCTTTCATCGCAGTGACAGGGAGTTAGCCTTGGCGGGCCTTGTAGCGCGGCTCGACCTTGTTGATGACGTAAATCTTGCCGCGACGACGGACCACCTGGCAGGCGGGGTGACGCTTCTTGGCCGATTTGATGGAGGAAACGACTTTCATAAAAGGGCTGAAGGCATCCCGCGCCATTACCTCTGTCAACGGTATTGTTGGATCCCCGCGCGCGCCAGCGCGGGAACAACGCTCAATCAACCGCCGGATAACTGCCGAGCCACTTCACCATCGGGCAGAACTTGCGCAACTCCGCCAGCGCCTCGCGCATCCGCGGCTCGTCGTGGTGGCCGGTGATATCGAGGAAGAAGAAATAATCCCACGGGCGCTTCTTGCTCGGACGCGACTCGATCTTGGAGAGGTTGATGCCGCGTTCGGCGAGCGGCATGAGCATCCGCAGAAGCGCGCCGGAATGGGAGGCGGCTTCGTCGCCGAGCGACACCAGCAGGCTGGTGACGTCCTTGCCGTTGCCCACGGCGCCCGACGGGCGGCGGCCGAGCACGAAGAAACGCGTGGTATTGTCGGCCTTGTCCTGAATGTTCCGCGCGATCACCGGCACGCCGTAATGCTCGGCGGCGAGTTCGCCCGCCACCGCGGCTGCGCCCGGATCCTCCTTGGCCAATTGCACGGCGCGCGAAGTGCTCGGTGCGTCGATCAAACGCGCGTCCGGCAGGTTGCGCTGTAACCAATGGCGGCACTGCGCCAACGCCTGATCCTTCGAATAGACGCGCTCGATGCGCTCGAGCGGACTCGTCGAGATCAGGGCGTGACTGATCTCGAGATAGATCTGAGCGACGATCTTCAGGTCGCTCTCGACAAAACTGTCGAGAGCCTCGCGCACCGAGCCCTCGGTCGAGTTCTCGATCGGGATCACCGCGTGGTCGGTGTCGCCCTTTTCCACCGCCGTGAAGATATCGCTCACCGTGGCCATCGGACGGTACTCCACACTCGCGCCGAACTTCCGCAGCGCCGCGGCGTGCGTGTTGCTTGCTTCAGGCCCAAGGTAGGCGACGACCAGCGGCTTCTCCAGGGCGATCGCGGCCGACATGATTTCGCGGTAGATCGCGCGCAAGGCCTCGTTGCGGATCGGCCCGTTGTTTTGCGACGTCACCTTGCGCAGCACCGCATCCTCGCGCTCGGCGACGTAGATTTGCCCGCCGGCGTTGCGCTTCACCCGCCCGATCTCCGCCGCCAGCGCGAGCCGCTCATTGAGCAGCTCCACCAACCGGCGATCGAGCGCGTCGATCTTCTCGCGAATCGGACCGAGCTCCATGTCAGGCGGTCTCCGCCGGCTTGTCCGGAGTCTCCTCGGCCGGGGCCGGGGCCGGTACCGCCGCGTCGAGCGGCAATTGCTCGTCGGCCAGACCCATGTCGGTGTCGGTCGGCGGACGGCTGGTGGCGGTGGTCTTCAGCCACTCGTCGATCTGCCGCGACGAAAGGACGTCGGACGCCGGCAACTCGTCGAGGGACTTGATGCCCGTGAACTCGAGGAAATGGTCGGTGGTGCCGTATTGGATGGGACGGCCCGGGGTGTCGGCGCGGCCTACGATGTAGATGAGGTCGCGCTCGAGGAGCTTGTTGATGCCGGCCTCGGCCGACACACCGCGGATGGTCTCGATCTCCGTTCGCGTCACCGGCTGGCGGTAGGCGACCACGGCAAGTGTCTCGATCGACGACTGGCTCAGCTTCACCGGCGGCGGTTCCTGCCGCAGGATGCGCACCCAACGGCCGAAACGGGGATGCGTCACGATGCGATAGCCGTTGTTGCCCTCGATCAGCAGCAGACCCTCGTCGGCCTGCTTCAGCTCCGCCGCGATCGCGTCCATGACTTCGCGGATCTGCGTCGCCGTGATCAGCGAGGGAACGTCGCTGTAAAGCTCCGGATCCTCGACCGCCGGCTCAAAAATAACCTCGGAAGCCTCCTCGGCGGCGGCCGGCACCGGCGCGGCTCCCTCCGTGGCAGTTTCGACCGCAGGCGCGCCCTCCTCCGCTTCGGTTCCTTCGACGGGTGCGCCTTCTGGCGCGGACTCATCCAAGACGGGCAGGGTCGCCTGCTCATGGAACCGCGTGAAGGCCGCCTGTATGTCCTTGATCGACAGCGGCTGGCCCGACGAAAGCAGCAGCGCCTTCAGGACTTTCTTGAGGTTGAACGCCATGCGGAAAAAACGCGTGGAGACATGCGGCCCGCCTCCGGCCCATGCAACCCGATTTTCCAGCTTCGCCGCCGGACGGGGTTCAGAGATGCCGGAGGATGTAGATCAAGACTGGCACGCCGATCATGACGGCCATCATCCAGTACAGCAGCAGCTGCACCCGCCGCGCCTGCCGCTGTTCCTCTTCCGTCGGTTCCATTCCCCCCACCAAGTCTCGTCCTCGCCCGTTTTCAAACCGATAGGCCCCGATCGTCTGAAGGTTTCGCTGGCGCCCGCCGCGGCGCCCTGACAACTCCTTCGCCCCATGAGCAAACCAGCTGCCGCCGCCCGTCGTCACTGGCTCGTGAAGTCAGAACCCGACACCTACTCGTGGAGCGACTTTGTGCGCGAGCGTGAGACCGCCTGGACCGGCGTCCGCAACCACGCCGCCCGCAACAATCTCGCCGCGATGAAGGTCGGCGACGAGGTCCTCTTTTACGAGAGCATGACCACGAAGGCGGTCGTCGGGACCGCGACCGTTGTCGCCACCGCCACCCCCGATCCCACCGCGGACGAGCCGGGCTGGGTCGCCGTTCGGCTCAAGGCCGGCGCGGCGTTGCGCCGACCGGTCACGCTGGCGGACGTGAAGTCAGAGCCCGCGCTCGCCGCCATGACGCTGCTACGCCTTTCGCGCCTGTCTGTGCAACCGGTGCTACCCGCGGAATTCGCGGTCATCTTGAAGCTAGGCGCGCGCGCCGCCTGAGCGCCCGCCACCCGCGAACTCAAACGCGCCTCGCACCGTGCCCGCCGTCGCCCAACTCGCCATTCTCGCCCCGGGACTCCTCGGCGGCTCCGTGGCGCGCGCCGCGCGCGCGCGCGGCGCTGCGGATCGCATCGTCATCTGGGCCCGCCGGCCCGAAACGCGCGACGCGCTCCGTGGGCAGCCGTGGGTCGATGTCGTCGCGGCCACGCCAGCCGAAGCGGTACGCGACGCCGAGCTCGTCGTGATAGCCGCACCCGTGGACCGGATCGTGCCGCTCGCCCGCGAGATCGCGCCCGCTCTGCGCCCCGGCGCGGTCGTCACCGATGTCGGCAGCGTGAAGGGCCCGATTTGCGCTCCCTCGGCCGAGGCGATCGCACCCCATGCCCACTTCGTCGGTTCCCACCCGATGGCCGGCTCCGAGAAGACCGGCTGGGAACACGGGTCGGCTGAACTTTTCTCGGGGCGCCCGTGCTTCG
>JBEGJD010000003.1:0-8614 GCA_041184765.1 Verrucomicrobiota bacterium
CGCCGTCGTTCACCGGCCCGATGCGCTCCCAGGTGCGCCCGAGGTCTCGCGTCCGCTCGAAATGCACGGACCATTTACTCTGACGCTCCGGGGTCTCGATGCTCACCGGCGAGAGGATGTCGCCGTTTGGCAGTTGCACCGGCTTGTTCTTGATCGGACCGAGGATGTCCTCCGGGAGACGGCGCGGCTGCGACCATGTTCGGCCGCTGTCAGCGGACTCCATCACCATGCCCCACCACGTTTCGGGCGTGGGTCCGCATTTGTAGAAGAGCATGAGCGGGCCGTTGCGCGGCTGGAACAGCACGGGATTCCAGGTGGGGTGGCGGTGAACGGTGCCGTCGGGGCGGCGGTACTGCACGCCGTTCGCGACCTCCACGGGGGCGCTCCAGCGCCCGCCTTCCTGCCGAGAGACCCAGATGCCGACATCGGGATGCTTCTCCCGCGTGCCGCCGAACCACGAGGCCACCAGACCGCCGCCTGCGGTTTCCTCGATCGTCGAGGCATGGCATTGCGGGAACGGCGCCCGCTCGTAGATAAAACCTTGGGACACGATCGCGGGGGATCCGGCGGCGGGAACCCCGATAAGGAGCGACGACAGCGCAAGTGGTAGGAGGAGTTTTTTCATGGGGTAAAAAATCGGGAGGGCTTCGCCGGGGTTTCCGGCGCGCTGAAATCTGCGTCGTTGTATTCACGCCGGGCGATGCAATTCAGCGCTCCTCTCGCCCGCTCGTAAAGCTCCGGGACAGACCCGGATTACCCGCGGTGATCCCGTGGCGGCGACCTGGATGCATCCCGGATGATCAACCACAGAACCACCATCATTAACGCTATTCCCGCCCCACCCAACCACACATCGTCTCGCTGCATGAGGTCTTCCCGTGAGACCCACGCCATCATCGCCGGTAAAGTCGGGCCCGAGTTTGCGAGCGATGAAACCGAGTCGACGAACAGTGCGGGGCGGATTACCTGCGCGACGATATTCATGACTTCCCGGGAGGTTTCTTAAAATCGCCTGATTCCGCGGTCCGCCTCGCCATCTCTTGCCAAAAGTCGCGCAAAGACGCCTCGGCAGACATTTCATTCATCCGCGTTGATCAGCAATGGTGTGCCCGAAAATCGGGCTGTTTTGGCATGACCGCACTCGGCTAGTCTCTCTTCCTCCCGTTCACCAACTCCCTTCCCTCCCGGCACGGACAGGCCCGATGCCGATCCGGTCTTAGCGCAGCCGAGCTCGTGCCGCACGTGGTTCAACGGACTTGTTCCCGCCCCGAGCACACCTACGTTCCCGCCACCGCCATGCTCATTCTCCACGATCCGCGCTGCGCCGCCTACGGCTCGTCGATGCGGCCCGAGCAACCGGCGCGGGTGATCCGCTCCGCCGCGCACCTGCGCGCCGCGCATCCGGATTGGCGGTGGCGGGAACCCGAGGCCGCCGACGGTGATGACGCGCTTTTGCTCACCGCCCACACGGCGGCCCACTTGAAACGGCTCGCGCAGCCGCGGGATTTCGACGCCGACACCCCGTTCTTCCCGGAGATCGGCGACCATGCGCGTCGCTCGGTCGCCGCCGCCGTCGGCGCCGCGCGCCACGCCCTGACAACCCGCCCGATCGAGCCAGTATTCTCGCTGATGCGCCCGCCGGGACACCATGCCACCGCGGAACGGGCGATGGGTTTCTGCTACCTCAACCAGATCGCGATCGCGACCCTCGTGGCGCAGGCGAAACTCGGGGCAAGCCGGGTCGCCGTCTGGGACTTCGACGCCCACCATGGTAACGGAACCGAGGCCATTCTCCTCGGCCGCGAGGGAGTACTCTTCACGTCTGTCCACCAACACCCTGCCTACCCCGGAACAGGCTCGCAGGACCATGCGCCCAACGTCCGCAACTGGCCCGTGCCGCCGCGCTCACCCCGGCTCCGCCACATGAAGGCGCTCCGGGAATCATTCGACGCGGTGCTGGCGTTCGCGCCCGACCTCATTCTTGTCTCGGCCGGATTCGACGCCTACGCGCGCGACCCGATCACGTCGATGACGCTGGAGGCGGAAGACTTCGCAACCCTCGGCTCCTGGCTCGGCCAGGCCCGCCGCCCCGCGGCGGCGGTGCTTGAAGGAGGGTACCACGACGACCTGCCTTTGCTGATTGATGCCTTCCTGACCGCGTGGGATAAGGCTTCTAAGGCTTCTGCATGATTTCCCGCTTCCTGCCGCCTCCCGTGCGCCGTCTCCTCGGCGTCAAGGTGGCCTCTCGTCCTCCGTCCTATCTGCTGCTCGACCAGCCCGGCTCCCTTGGACCCCTGCTCCAAGCCCTGGGCCCCGTCCGCGAGGTGACCCTCGATACCGAGGCGGATAACATGTACCACTACAAGACGCGGGTCTGCCTGCTGCAGTTCATGGTGGGACGGGAAGTTTTCCTCGTCGACGTGCTCGCGCCGGGCCTTGATCTCCGCCCGCTCTGGCAGGCACTCGCGGACAAGCACCTGCTCATGCACGGGAGCGACTTCGATATCCGCCTGCTGCATGATCTCTGCGGCTTCGTGCCGCGCAGCCTGTTCGACACGATGCTCGCCGCGCAGCTGCTCGGGCGCCAGCGCTTCGGCCTCGCCGCCCTGCTGGAGGAGCATTTCGGCGTGTTGCTCGACAAGGACGGACAGAAGGCCAACTGGTCGCGCCGTCCCATCACCCCGAAGCTTCTCAACTACGCCGCGCTCGACGTGTGGCATCTGCCCGATCTTCGCGACATTCTCGCGAAGGAGCTGCGCAAGCTTGGCCGCCTCGGATGGCTGGAACAGCAATGCGAGGCCCAGATCCGTTCCGGCTCCGAAGGGTTCGCGCCTCCCACCGAGAACGATTGGCGGATCGGCCGCAGTGAACGCCTGCGCGGCCCCGGCCTGACCGTGCTGCACGCGATCTGGCACTGGCGCGAGGCGCAGGCGCAGCGCATCGACACGCCGCCGTTCAAGGTCTGCGGCAACGCTCTGCTCCTGAAGATCGCCGAGGCCGCCGAGGCCGGCGAACCCGAGTCCGCGATTCTCTCCCAGATCCATCTGGGCAAGCGCCATGACCGGATCTTCCCTTCGCTCGCCACCGCCATTCGCGCCGGCCTCGCGCGCGATCCGCAGTCGCTGCCGCGGCGGCCGGGCCGGGATCCCAACCACGTCTCGCTCACGCAGGCGCAAGTTGAGTTCCAGGATCGTATCAAGGCCGACCGCGACCGCGTCGCGGCGAAGCTAGGCATCGACCCCACGCTGATCGCCAACCGCTCCCTGCTCGCCCAGATCGCCCGCCAGCCGCGCGACCTCGACCGCATCCTTCTGCCTTGGCAGGCTGACTTATTGAGATCGGAACCGTCGTTGAGCAGTACCGGCTGAGAGCTCATCCACCTCCGATCGTCCGGAGACGCGCCAAGCCCGCCGTCAGTACGATGACACTTGTGGAGGGCGTCCGGACGGAGCACCCGACTCCGCTAGGTCTGCCGCGCCCCGGCTAAGGACACCTCAGTTCCTTTTTCACTGGGATACCTGAGTTGAAATTCGCGGCTCATCGGAATCTCCAGGCATGAGCCGCGAAGATCCTTCTACGCACGGCCTTCGGCAGCATTCGTCCGCTTGAGCTCCAGCAAGTCCCACTTGTTGCCGTAGAGGTCGGCGAATACCGCGACTTTCCCGTAGGACTCCACGCGAGGTTCCTCCAGGAAGCGCACCCCCCGACTCCGCAGCGCGGCGTGGTCGGTGTCGAAATCGGCCGTTTCCAGAAACAGAAATACCCGGCCGCCGGCCTGCCGGCCGATCGCGGCGAGTTGTTCCGCGCCTGTCGCCCGCGCCAGCAGCAGGGCGCAGCCGGCTGCGCCGGGCGGCGCGACCCGCACCCAGCGCTTGCCGCCTCCCAAGGGGGTGTCCTCAAGCAAAGAGAACCCGAGCGCACCGGTGAAGAAGGCGATGGCCTCGTCGTAATCGCGCACCAAAAAGGTCACCGTCTGCACACCGCGTTTCATGCCGCCAGCGTCCCCGAGCGCGGCGGCATGGCAAGTCCGCCCCCGGTTTGAAATCAGCTGGTCGCCCGCCGTGCGGCGCTGCGAGGCTCCCGGGATGAACGTCCGCCTTTTCCCCGCGCTTGTCCTGTTCCTCGCTTTTCTCACCTCGCCCTTCCGCGCCGCGCCTGCGGCGGCCGACGTCGACGTGGTAATCTACGGCGGTACGTCGGGCGGAGTCGCCGCCGCGCTGCAGGCGGCGCGCATGGGTCGCACGGTGGTCCTCGTTGAGCCCACGCGGTTTCTCGGCGGTCTGACCACCGGCGGTCTGGGCGCCACCGACATCGGTAACAAGCGCGCCATCGGCGGCATTGCGCGCGAATTCTACGGGCGCGTCTGGAAGCACTACCAGCAGCCCTCGGCCTGGACCCGCCAGAAGCGCGAGGAGTACGCCAACCGCCGCGGTTCGGCGAACGATCCCGCGGAGACCACGATGTGGACCTTCGAGCCGCACGTCGCGACCAAGGTCTACGACGACATGATCCGAGAGGCCGGCGCCCGTGTGACCGTGGTCTTCGGGGAACGGCTGGACCTAACTCCCGGCCGCGGCGTCTTGAAGGAGGGCGCGCGCATCACACGCATCGTGATGGAGAGCGGCCGCGCCTTCGCCGGAAAGATGTTCATCGATGCCACCTACGAGGGCGACCTGATGGCGCGGGCTGGCGTGAGCTATCACGTCGGACGCGAGGCCAACGCGACCTACGGCGAGACCATCAACGGCGTCCAAGCCGAGCACGCGGTGAGCCACCAATTCATCCGCCAGGTGGATCCGTACGTGAAGCCCGGCGATCGCTCCAGCGGGCTCCTGCCCGGCATCAATCCCGACGGCCCCGGCGTGGAGTTCTCCGGCGACCGGAAGGTGCAGACCTACAACTTCCGCCTCTGCACCACCGACGTGCCGGAGAACCGTCGCGCGTGGGAGAAGCCCGCCAACTACGATCCGCGCTGGTACGAGCTGCTCCTGCGCAATTTCGAGGCCGGCGACCATCGGGTGCCGTGGAACCCGGTCTGGATGCCGAACCGCAAGACCGACACGAACAACAACTACGCCATCAGCACCGACTTCATCGGCCAGAACTGGGACTATCCCGAGGCCGGCCACGCCGAGCGCGAACGCATCCGCCAGGCCCACGTCGACTGGCAGATGGGGCTGATGTGGACCCTCGCCAACCACCCGCGCGTGCCGGAAAAGGTGCGCGCCGAGTTCCAGCGCCTCGGTCTCGCGCGCGACGAGTTCACCGAAAACGGCAACTGGCCGCGGCAGCTCTACGTGCGCGAGGCACGACGCATGGTCAGCGACCACGTGATGTCCGAACGCAATTGCGTGCGCGCCGAGGTCGTGTCCGACAGCGTCGGCATGGGTGCGTACAACATGGATTCCCACCACGTGCAGCGGTACGTCACGAAGGAGGGCTTCGTTCGCAACGAGGGCGACATCCAGGTGCGCGTGCGACCCTACCCCGTGAGCTACCGCAGTATCCGCCCCCGCGCGGCCGAGAGCGTCAACCTGCTCGTTCCAGTCTGCCTCAGCGCCTCGCACATCGCCTACGGCAGCATCCGCATGGAGCCCGTGTTCATGGTGCTCGGCCAGAGCGCCGCCACCGCCGCGGTGCACGCCATCGAGCAAGGCGTGAAAGTGCAGGACATCGACCCCGCGCTTCTCAAGGCCCGCCTGCTCGCCGACGGCCAGGTCCTCGACTTCGAGAGCCCGCCGATCGCGCCCGTCACTCGCAAGCCGCGCACCAACCTGGCCGGCGTCGTGGTCGACGACCTCGATGCGGAGCGCCGCGGTTTCGATCGCGGCAGCTCGGCCCACCCGGTCTTCGTCGACGCCGGTTACCACCACGACAACAACTCCAACAAAGGCGGCGAGTCGGCGCGTTTTGTCCCGAATCTGCCGGCCGCCGGTCGCTACCAGGTGCGCATCGCGTACCCGCACAACGCCAACCGCGCCACCAACGTGCCCGTGGTCATCCGGCACGCCGACGGCGAGACGCGCCTCACGCTCAACCAGCGGCGCAAACCCGCGATCGACGACCTCTTCGAACCGGTCGGCGAGTTCCGCTTCGAGGCCGGCCGCCGCGGCCACGTCGAGATCTCCAACGCCGGGACCGACGGCTACGTGGTGATCGACGCGGTGCAATGGTTGCCCGTCGCGCCGGGGAAGTGACACCGTTCATCGCATTGGTGGGAGTTCGCCCCCCTACCGGACCCGGGAGGCGAACCAACCGATCAGGCCACGGAGAGATGCACGGATAAGGCCAAGGCGGCCAACCCGAACAGCAGGACCAGGGTCTTCAAGGCACACCGGCGAAAGCAAAACGCCTTTCCTCGATCAAAAAAGTTTTGGTCGAAGAACCAAGCGATGGAGCCAAAGCCAAGGAACGCCGAGAGGGTGATCCCCAAGACTTCCAGCAGCAAAAGCATAGCGTACTTATCTCCCTGGCAGAGGGGCGCCTGAGGTCGTTGGGGTTGGAGAGTCCGCCGCACGTCCAACCAGCGGGTAACGCCGATCGGCCAATGATTCGCAGCGGGGTAGGCCGAGGCGCCGTACGCAGTAATCCCGACACGTGACGATCAGGATTACCCGTAAGAGTACCTCGGAGTTATCCCGAGTTACTGTTGCCAATTTCTGCCAACGTCAAGGCCAGCCTCTTGCACCTAACCCTTGCCTTCCAACCTTCCCCCGACGCGTTTCCCGCCTTCGCCTTTCACCCAAGGTCCGGGATCGATTGCAGCGCGAAATCGGCAATATCCGCCCAGCGGTTGGCCTAGGATGGGTTAATGTTCGTTGCGGCCGCCCCCGGATTCACCGGCCGGCGCGCCGGTGCATCATGACTTCCGTTCCCTCCGGTTTCCAACACGCCGCCTCCTACCTCAACATCCACCTCACCCACGCCGGGCCTGGGGTGCATGCACATTCCCTTGGCCCGTTTGTCACCCTATCGCGTGAGTCGGGCCTCGGCGGCAACGCCTTCGCGGAGATGCTCGCGCCGCGACTGCCCCCGGGAAACGAGCACCCTTGGAGCGTCTACAGCGCCAACCTCATCGACGAGATGCTGCGCACCAACCGCCTGCCCGCACATCTGGCGCGTTTCCTGCCGGAGGACCGCGTCTCCGAGTTCAACGCCACCATCGGTGAGGTCGTGGGGCTGCACCCCAACCTCTGGATGCTGGTCAGCAAGACCAACGAGATGATCCGCCGGATCGCCCGGGGAGGTCATGCCATTCTGCTCGGGCGCGGCGCCAACTTCGCGACCGCCGATCTCCCCGGCGGCGTGCATGTCCGCCTTGTGGCCCGCGAGGCCTACCGCGACGCCTGCGCGGCCCGGTGCCGGGGCGTCGAATTGAGTGAGGCGAGCGCGTGGAACGCCCACCGCGACGCCGCCCGGCGCCGCTACGTGAAAGCCAACTTCAGCGCCAACATCGCCGATCCGACGGCCTACGACTATGTGATCAATCTCGAACGCGTGCCGCTCGAGGCGGCCGTCGAGATCATCGTCGACGCCGTGGCGCGGATTTCACCACCGGCCGCCACGATCGCCGCCCACGGTTGACCGGAGAAGCCGGGAAAAGCTCAGGGCCGCTTGGCGTGCGAGCCGTCGCAATTGCCCTGCGGGTCCTGGGTGCGGCCACAGCCGCAGGCCTTGCGCACGGGCGCCGGCGCGGGCTTCGCGTGTGAGCCGTCGCAGAAACCGCCTGCATCCTTGGTGTTGCCGCAACCGCAGCGCTTGCGCGCCGGCGCGGGGGTGGAGGGAACTTGGGACATGGTTATGTAAACGCAGGAACAGGAAGCCGCGCCCGATCCGGCGCAAGCGGTTTCCCACAGCAGGCCACCGCCCGTTTCACTCGTTGCGAATCCTCGGGGGCCCTCACGGCCACTCCGCGGTTGGCCGCAAAAAAGCCAAAGATGCACAGGGGCGATCTTGGAACAGGAAGAACGGGAAGATCGCGAAGCGGTCATCTTTTATCCGCGGCATCCGCGGTGAACACGCGGAGCGAGTCGGAAAGAGGTTCGTCGAATGAGCTTCGAGCTGATCCGAGGCGGGCGGCCTCGGCTACACCACAAAGCCTCCTCCCGTCCTCCCTATTTGCGAATTTTGCGCCTCCTTGCGGCCATCACCCCGTTGGCCACAAAAACGCGCGCAACGCATAAAGGCGGAGTTGAAACAGTAAGGCCGGAAAGCGCGAGAAGGCGTCGACCCGCATTTATCCGTGTCGATTAGTGTCCATACGTGGTTGCCCCACTCGCGGAACTATTCGGAAGCGATCCCAAGAGACGCTTCCGTTTCGGCAGAACCACGCCGGTTGATATGTCGTTAAAAACTCAGGCGAATTCACAAACTGCCATCGGCGACATTGGCTCGGAATAGTCCGAGGCAGGCGGCCTCGGCTGCAGCTATTCAGCTGCTGGATCACCCTTTGCGGCTCTTGAGCCTCCTTGCGGCCATCGATCCGTTGGCCGAGAAAAGGCTCAAGAGGCGCAGAGGTGAAAATTGACCGGGAAGGCTGGGAAGCTGGGGAAGCCGTCGGCCGTTTCCGCATCCGACTCAGCGCCGGCGGGAGACGTAGGCGTAGTACGCGCCG
>JBEGJD010000004.1:0-3805 GCA_041184765.1 Verrucomicrobiota bacterium
CGGCGGAGCCGGGCTTCGCGTAGACGGGGCGGCTATCCTCGATCAGCTTCGCCGTGGGCAGGAACGATGCGTTGATGACCGCCTGGAAGTTCCGGATCGGCGTGTAGATGACCTCCGCTTCCGTGCCGGCGATGCGCACGTTGTTGTCGTACGCGCGGATGCGGAAGATGCGGCCGGTGCTGGCGGCGCTATTGAAGCCAGAGGGCGTCGAGCCACCGGCGGCGATACCGCGGGCCACGCCGGCGATCAGCAACGGATCGGCGGAGTAGTTGAGCGGCTCGTTCAGGTTGGACTGGGCGACGCCGTCGTCCTCCTTGCGGTTGGCGCGGTTGGCGGAGAACAGCGACCAAGTACCGACGATCTTGTTGTCGGCCGACGTGTACTTGGCGCCGACCTCGTAGTTCATGCCGGTCTCGTTCGGGATCAGCTGGTCGTAGCGGAGGCCCTGGATGACCTTCAGGAACTGATCGACGCTGGTGATGTTCTGGCCGCGGTAGGTGAAGCCGTTCTGGCCGCGGGCGCGGGCCTCGGCGAGGATGCCGTTCACGTAGTACACCTCGTCACCCGGGAAGTAGCCACCGATGTTGCCCGAGTTGAACTTGAAGATGCGGGAAACGGACACGTAGGCGGAAAGCTGGCGGGTGACCTCGTAGGAGGCGCCGGCCATCCAGGAGTTGCCCTTCTGGTCGAGGGGCACGGTCTTCTGGTAGGCGATCGAGTGACCCCACTGGTTCTCGGGGTACTTCACCGGATCGAGCCACATTTCACCCGGGTAGATGTACCAGGGGAAGTTGTTGACCTGCCACTGGCCGCGCTCCCAGCGCTTCTCGCGGCGATAGCCGGCGAGGACGGTCAGCTTGTCCTTCAGGAACGAGCCCTGGTAGTTGACGTAGGTGCCGATCAGGGTGGGCTTGTAACCGTCGACCGCGTTGCGCTGGTCTTGGAAGAACTGGTTGATATCGGGATAGATCTCGGTGCCCGGATCGAAGTTGTTGTAGATCTGGCGGACCGGCTTGATGGAACCGTCGCGCTGGCGGATGACCTGGTTAACCGGCACGCCGCCGAACGCGTACTTCGCGGTGTTGGTGCCCGCGTAGTCCGGATTGGCGATCGGGTTGGTGGCGCCGGGCAGGAAGGCCCAGTTCACGTCGCTGACCGCAGCGTTACCGAGGTACTGCTGGAGCCAGACACCACGCTGACCACCGGCGAGCACCTTGTGCTTGGCGCCGAGGGCGTCGAACTTGAAGACCAAGTCGAGATTGTGGGTCTCGGTGCGGCGCCAGTAGCCGGACATGTTGCCGGTGGCGACGTTCCAGTGAATGCCGTCGGCGTACGGGGTCGTGATCGCGCCGCCCTGACCGATGGTGTCATGCACCGCGTGGTCGCGGGTGAACACATAGCGGAAGTCGAGCCACTCGAAGGGCGAGGCGTCGAGGGTGACGGAGGCGATCTCGTCGAGCTCCTTAGACTTGGCGCCGCGGCTGGTGTAGTTGAAGGCCTTGTCGTAGATCCACTTGCCGGAGGCGTCGGTGTAGTAAGCGCCGCGCTTCACCGAAGTGTAGGCCGGCAGCATCAGGTTGCCGGTCGCGTTACGGACGTTGTTGATATAGGTCGAGTAGGCGAGGGTGGGGGTCGTGGTGGCCTGCGTCACGTTCGCCGCAAGGCCGTTGCCGGCCGAGGCGGGGATCACGCTGGAGAGGAACGGACCCGCGGCGGCGGCTTTGCGCCAGCCCTCGAAGTCGCTGAAGATCCAGTCGTAGTCGTTTTTGTTGTACTCCTTGTTGGAGTACTCGAGCTCGAGGTTGATTTTCACCTTGCCGCTGTCGAACGGCACGAGCGTCAGCGAGGGGGAGGCGGTGATGTTCTTTTGGAACTCGAACCGGCGCTCGCCCTGGCTGTCTTCCCAACCGCCGACGAAGCGGACCGCGGCCTTCTTGGAGAGGACAGCGTTGTGGTCGATGTTCACGCGCTCACCGCTGTCGTTGTTGACGGAGTAGGAGATCTCGGTGGCGATCGGGCTGAACGACGGACGCTTGGTCACGAAGTTGATGACGCCGCCGGGATAGCCCTGGCCGAAGAAGACCGTGGCGGGACCCTTCACGACTTCGACGCGATCGATGTTGTCGAAGTTGTGCGAGATGTACCGGAACACGCCGTTGCGCATCAAGGTGTTAACTTGGAAGCCGCGCATCGTGAACTGGCCCTGCGGGGTGGCCTCGTTGGCGGGCACGCGCATCGCGAAGCGGGTGTCGCCGGACGACGCCGCCGAGTAGCGGAACAGGTCGGTGAGCGAGCGGGCGTTGGTGTCCTTCAGGAACTCCTCCGAGATGACGGAGATGTTCATCGGCACCTTCTGGATCTCCATGCCGATACGGGTGGCCGTCATGGCATTGGTCTTCAGGTAACCGTAGTCCTTGTCGGTCTTCACCTCGAAGGGGGTGAGCGCCGAGACGCCTTCGTCGGTCGCGAGACGCGACGTCGCCGCGGGAGCAGCGGCGGGGCGTGCCGCGGGAGCGGCAGCGGCGGGCTGAGCGGCGGCCGGAGCCGTCTTACCTTGGGCTTCAGCCAGCTGCTTACGCAGCGCGGCATTCTCTTCCTGGAGCCGTCGCAGGGCGGCGGCGTCGGCGGACTGGGCAAAGCCCGCGGGGGCGATGCACAGGGCGGCCAGCGACGAAGCCAAGGTGATCTTGGCGACGTGGGCGGGTCTGATCTTGGTAGCGATCATGTGTTGTTAGGTAGGGTTTTCTTGATTCCAACGGACGTCGGAAAAGGGGTGGTCGCCAGGAATGCATCCAAGAGCCACGGGAAATGGCCTCGGAGGCGCGACCTAATGAGGATGAGCAAAAGTGCTAAATCGCGGGTCGTCCAGCGATTATCTTGGCCTCGAAACGGCCAAACGACCGATCTCCACCAAACAAAGAATGCCCTCAGGGCTGCTTCGGAGACTCAGGTTGGGACTCGGCGGGATTCGCGCCACTATTTCTGCGCTGGGCTTCCTCGTAGGCGCGGCGTTGCGCCATGCCGATTTCCAATAAGTCACTGACTAAGTTTCTGGCTTCCGTCTCTTGCTTGATGATCGCCTCTTGGGCGGGCGTGGTAGGAGCGGGCTTGTTTTCGACCAAGGCGGGCACGGGTTCTGGAGTCGGGGAGGGCAGAGCAGGAGGCGGAGGAGGCTGCTGTATGGAAGTCTCTGATGATGATTGGTTTGCAGTCTGTATAGCAACTGCCGGAACGGCCGACCCCCGTCCTACTCCGGCGACTCCTTTTCGGAGGGGTAATTGCTTCTGGGTCCCGTTTAAGGTGAGGGTGAGAACGTCCCGTTTGGGATCGTGGCTAACGAGGGAGATTCCGTTCTTGGATTCCCCCATTCCGATCCAGAGGGACTTCTTCGTCGATCGATCGTGAATAATGAAGTCGGTGCGGTTGCCCACCGAGCTGATGCCCGCGAACTCGAGGGTTTCTCCGGAGTCGCTCGCTCCGGCGGCCTGAGCGGCAGCTGCGGGCGGCATGAAAGGGGAGGACTTGGCGCCACCGGCTGGGGCGGGCGTGTCCGCGCCGAATGCCCCGCACACTCCCGACAGAAGGAGGAGCAGGCTTCGGAGCGCACGAGCGAACATCATGGCGCAGGAGTGTGCCGGCTTAAGAGAAGGCGTCAAACCGTGCCTCGCCTCGCGCTCATGCTTTCCGCGCCGCGACCATCAGGGCGCTGCCGTGGACGTTCGGATGCTGCTCGGTCCGGAAATCGGTGAACCCGAAACGCCGGAGCGCCTCGAGGATCTCGGGCTTCTCCATCCAGTAGCTGTAG
>JBEGJD010000005.1:0-3522 GCA_041184765.1 Verrucomicrobiota bacterium
GTTTCGGCGGAGTGTGGGTCGGCGCCGCGCCGCACCTGCTGTTCATCCCCGACCGCGACGGCGACGACCGCGCCGACGGACCTGCCGAAGTGCTGCTCGACGGCTGGGGATTCCAGGACACACACGAGACGCTCAACAGCTTCACCTGGGGCGTCGACGGCTGGCTCTACGGCTGCCACGGCGTCTTCACGTTCTCGAACGTCGGGAAGCCCGGTACACCCGCGGCCGAGCGACAGAAGATTCGCGCCGGCGTCTGGCGCTACCATCCGGTCCGGCACGAGTTCGAGGTTTTCGCCCACGGCACCAGCAACCCCTGGGGCCTCGATTTCAACGCGGAGGGTCACCTCTTCATGACCCATTGCCGCAGCTTCTGGGGCGGCGGCGGCACGACCTATGTCATCCGCAACGCCCACTACTGGAACCAGGCCAACAACGACTACGCGCCGTGGATCTCCAACCGCGGCCCCGGCTTCGCGCCCGGCCTGCGCAATTACCTGCTCGCCTCCGCGCGCTACGACAGCGGGGAGGGCGGCGCCGGCGCGCCCGGCACCTCCGCGGTGTACGGCGGCCACTCGCACGTCGGCACCATGATCTACCTCGGTGACAACTGGCCAGCCGGCTACCGCGACCATCTGTTCACGCACAACCTCCACGGCCACCAGATCAACCACCAGGTCAACGTCCGCACCGGTTCCGGTTACGAGACGTTCCACGGCGGCCATGACGTGCTCTTCGCACCCGATGCCACCTACCTGCCCGTCGATCTCCAGTACGGTCCCGACGGCGCCGTCTACGTCATCGACTGGAGCGACATCCAGCACTGCCACAACCCGCGCGACGAGGTGTGGGACCGCACCAACGGCCGCCTCTACCGCGTCTCGTGGGCCGCCACCTGGCGGCCGGCGAAGGTCAACCTCGGCGCCCGCTCCGACGCCGAACTCGCCGCGCTCCACCTGCACCGCAGCGAATGGCATGTGCGCGTCGCGCGCCGCGTCCTGCAACACCGCGCCGCCCAACGCACCCTCGAGCCGATCGCAGTCGCCGCGCTCCGCCGCCAGGCCTCGAACACCGCCGACGAGGCCTCCTCGCAATTGCGCGCTCTCTGGACGCTGCACGCGACCGGCAACCTCGACGACGCCCTGCTCGCGTCCGCCCTCGGCCACACCTCGGAAACGGTGCGCGCCTGGGCCGTGCAACTCGCCACGGAGCGTCCGGGAAAACTCCGCTTGCCCGCGGAGAAACTCGCCGTCCTCGCGCGCACGGACCCCTCACCCGCCGTGCGCCTCGCCGTCGCCTCGGCGATCCCCGCGCTGCCCGTCGCCGATCGTTGGGCGCCGGCCGCCGCCCTCGCCGCCCGCGGCGAGGACGCCGGCGACCGCTTCCTGCCGAAGATGACGTGGTTCGCCCTCGCGCCCGGCGTGGCCGCCGACCTCGGCCGAGCGCTCGATCTCGCCGCCGCCACCCCGCTGCGCGAAGTGGCCGACTCGATCCTGTGGTTCGTCTCGCGCACCGCCGAGGGACGAGAACAGGTCGCGGCGCGCGTCGTCCAGTGGCCGGCGGAAGTTGCCAGCCGCGCGCTCCGCGTACTCGCGTTCTCGCTCGAGAACGACGCGGGCCTTGCGGCCCCGCCCTCCTGGGCGGCCGCCGCCCGGCGCTTCGCCTCATCGACCGACGCCGGCGTCCGCGCCGCCCTGGAGCAATTGTCCGCGCTGTTCGGCGACAAATCCGTGCTCGGTATCGTGCGCGCGCGCCTCGCCGATTCCTCCACCCCGCTCGCCGAGCGCCGCCGGGCACTCGATCTCCTCCGCCGCGCCGGTGACACGGAGTCGACCTCCCTGCTGGTGAGTCTGCTCGACGACCGGGAGCTCCGGTCGGCCGTGATCCCGCTGCTCGGAATTTCCGCCGACACCGCTCGCGCGGCCGAAGGCCTCATCACGCGCTTCGGCACGCTCAGCGGCGCCGACCGCAATGCCGCGCTTGCCGCGTTCACAAGCCGTCCCGCGCTCGCGTTGTCGATGCTCCGCGCCGTCGAGGCCGGTCGGTTCGACCGCAAGGCCCTCACGGCGTTGCACGCCCGCCAGCTGCGGAAGCTGAACAACACGGAGGTGAACACCATTCTCGACCGCGTCTGGGGTCGCGCCGTCGAGGCCTCGGCCGATGCCAAGGCCACCATCGCGCGCCTCCGTGACGTCTACAACAACGCCCCCCTCTGGTCCTACGAGCTCGAGGCCGGCCGCAAGGTCTACGAGCGCGCGTGCTCGGCGTGCCACGCGATGGGCGGCAACGCCGGCGGCAAGCTCGGCCCCGACCTCGGCGGCACCTGGCGCAACGGCCTGGACTACTTTCTCGAGAACATCGTCGACCCCAACGCCGTCGTCGGCGCCGCCTACGAGATGCACGTCGTCACCAAGCGCGACGGCACCGTGCTCACCGGCATGATCGACCGCGAGACCGACACCGCGGTCGTCATCCGCGGCGTCACCGAGACCGTCACCGTGCCCAAGTCCGAGATCCGCGAGCGCCAGAAGACGACCCAGTCGCTGATGCCCTCGGGCCTGCTCGAGGCGCTGCCCGAGCGCGAGACGGTCGAGTTGCTGAAGTTCCTCACGACCGAACCGCGCTGATGCGCGCGGGCCGGTCGCCGCGGTGGTTTTCGTAAGGGTTGCGGGCGGAACGCACGCGCGTCAGCCTCTCTCCGTCCTTTCGAGCCCGGCCGCAACCCCGCGGCCCGGGATTTGTTTTCCCGAAACAGCCCCGCACCATGCAAACCTCGACCCGCCTCGCCACACTCCTCGCCGGCGTCCTCTCGTTCCTCGCCGCCGTCGCCGGCGCGCAGCCGGCCACCGGCTCCATCAGCGGTCGCGTGCAGAACATCGCGACCAGCCAGTACCTCGTCAGCGCGCGACTTTCCGTGAAAGGCACGGCGCTCACCGCCCTGACCGACAACTTCGGCGCGTACCGTCTCGACGGGGTGCCGGCCGGCAACGTCGTCGTGGAGGTTTTCTACTCGGGCCTCGATCCGCAGCAGGCCGAGGTGGCCGTCGCCGCCGGGCAGACGGCGCAGCGCGACTTCGACCTCACCAACCGCGCGCTCTACGGCGACCGCACCGGCGTGGTGAAACTCGAGGCGTTCGTCCTCTCGTCCTCCAAGCTGACCGAGGGCGAGGCGCTCGCGACGAACGAGCAGCGCTTCGCCGCCAACATCAAGAACGTCATCGCGACCGACGCCTACGGCGACGTGATCGAGGGCAACGTCGCCGAGTTCATGAAATCGATCCCGGGTATCACCGTCGACTACTCCGACGTGATGCCGATGTCGGTCTCGGTGCGCGGCCTCGACCCGAACATGACGAACGTGACGAGCGACGGCGCGTCGCTGGCGAACGCCTCGCGCAACGCGACCTCGCGGCAGTTCGACTTCATGCAGGTCTCGATCAACAACATCTCGCGCATCGAGGTGACGAAGGTTCCCACGCCGGCCAACCCCGCGAGCGGCATCTCCGGCTCGGTGAACATGGTGAG
>JBEGJD010000006.1:0-5158 GCA_041184765.1 Verrucomicrobiota bacterium
GGGGTCGCGCGGGTGGGAGCGTGCCGGATCCGAGTCGACCTCGCACGCCTCGGACTGGTTTTGGTCACGGCGGCGGCGAGCCTCTTTCTCCTGACCCTTCCGCTGGCGTTCTCCGGGGGAGGGCCGACCACGGTGTCGTTGGGAAGTTGTGACGCGGCGGACTATGCGGCGGGCGCGCGCGTGCTGCAGGAGTTCGCGCGGGGTGATCGGACGGGATTTCTGGGCCAGACGGAGGTCGTGCGGGTGATGTCGGTGGACAATTTCCCCGACTATTGGCTGCGGCTGAATCATTTCACTCCGTCGGCGCTGATCGCATTGAACGGCTCGGTGCTCGGGTTTGTGCCGCCTGAGCTGGCGACGCTGGTCACCGCGCTGGCGCTGGCTGCGGTGGTGCCGCTCGTGTTCTGGGTCGCGCGCGCGGTGCTCGGCTACAGCGGCGGTGTCGCGTTGGTGCTGGCGGGGATCGCCGCGGTGAGCCCGGCGCTCTGGTACGCGGTCGCGCATGTGGCGCCGGGGCAGCTGCTGGCGGCGCAGGCGGCGGCGTTGCTGACGTGGTCGGGGGTCGCGCTCTGGCGCGGCCGGCTCACGCCTCGCCGCGCACTGACCTTCGCCCCCGTGGCGGGGACCGCTTACGCGCTGATTCTCGGCAGCTATAACTTCTTCCTGCTCGTGTGCCTGGTGCCGCCGGTCGCCTACGCGGGCGGGTTGGCGCTGCGTGGTGCCCGCTGGGCGCGTTTCGGCGGCTGGCTCGCGGCGATGCTGGCCCCGCTGATTCCGGCTGGGTTGGTTTTCGCGGAACGCGTGGCGGGACTGGCGGAACGGCTCTCGCTGCTCCGGACGTACGATTTCGGCTGGCCGGTGCCGGCGTTCACCTCCGAAGGCTGGTTCGGGCTCGTGCTGGCGCCGGATCTCGAACCGTTGCCGTGGGCACCGCTTCGTTGGGCGCTTTCGGCGTTGCTGGTTGGCCTGTTGGTCTGGGCGCACCTGCGCTCGGCGACGGGGCCCCGCCCGGCCGGCTGGGTGGCTTTGGCGCTTTCGGTGCCCGTGTTACTGGGTTACGGGTTCCTGCAGGCGCGCGGCGCGTGGCTAGGCACCAACGCCAGCTACGACGCTTACAAGCTCTTCGCGGTGTTCTTCCCGGTGCTGCTGCCGGCCTGCTGCTGGTGGGTGACTCTGCGGCGCAGCCGGCGGCTCCACGAATGGCTGCTGGTGGCGACGACGGCCGTCGTCGTGGTCGCCGGCAACCTCGCCGCGGCGGGTTTCTTCATGGTGCACCTCAGCCGTGCGCCTTTGCGGTTCGATCCGGAGGTCGTCGCGCTGCTGCGCGTCGAGGCTATGAAGGAGGTGCGGGGCGTGAACCTGCTGGTGCCCGACATGTGGACGCGCCTCTGGGCGCACGTCTTCCTGCTGCGCAAGGAGCAGTATTTCGCGACCCACACCTACGAGGCGCGGCGCGACACCCCGTTGCGCGGCGACTGGAGTCTGGAGAGCGGCGTGGTCAGGGCCGCCCCGGAATTCCCCGGCTGGCAGCTGCTCTCGCCGCGGTTCACGCTGATCAGCGCCACGGGTCCGCATGGGCTGCGGGTCATGCCCTCGGCCGGCTGGCACGGGCTGGAGCGTACGCCGGACGGAAGTGAACAATGGGAATGGACGGATCGCGCCGCGGTGCTGGAGATTGAGAATCCGCGCGGCGAGCCCCTTGAGGTTCGGTTCGTCGGCGACGCGCGCGGTTTTGGCGTCCGTGAGGTCGAGTTACTCGATCCAGCCGGTCGTCGGACGGGGGCAACCTTCAAGGTGGGTGAGGAGCGCACCAAGTTCATCCTCGGTCCGGTCACGCTGCCGCCGGGCGTCTCGCGCTGGACCCTGCGTTCGCTCGAGCCGGCGGCGCGCGCCTCGGCGGCGGACCCGCGTCAGGTGGCGCTTTGCGTCTATCAGCTGCGCGTCCAGGTAGGCGGGAATTGACGCCACCGCGGCGCGACGTGTTTTCTGCCCGCCGATGTCCGCCCGCCCGAACCTCCGCCGCGTGTTCGCGGGCCGGCGCGTCCTGATCACGGGCGGTCTCGGTTTCATCGGCTCGAATCTGGCGCGTGCCCTCGTGGGACTCGGGGCGCGCGTCTCGATCGTGGACAGCCTGGTGCCCGAGTACGGCGGGAACCGCCGCAACCTCGCGGGGATAGCCGCGCGCGTGAAGGTGCATGTCGCCGATGTGCGCGACTGGCCGCGGCTGCCGGACCTCGTGCGCGGGCAGGACTTTCTTTTCAACCTCGCGGGACAGACGAGCCACATGGACTCGATGACGGACCCGCAGACCGACCTGGACATCAACTGCCGCGCGCAGCTGGCGATCCTCGAGGCCTGCCGGCTGCACAACCCGGGCATCCGCATCGTGTTCGCGAGCACGCGGCAGATCTACGGCCGGCCCGACTACCTGCCGGTCGACGAGCGGCACCCGCTGCGGCCGGTGGACGTGAACGGCATCAACAAGATGGCGGGCGAGGCGTTCCACCTCCTGTACTCGCGGGTGCACGGGATCGCTGCGACGGCGTTGCGCCTCACCAACACCATCGGCCCGCGCATGCGCGTTAAGGATGCGCGCCAGACGTTCGTCGGCGTGTGGGTGCGTCGGCTAGTGGAGGGCGAGCCCTTCGAGGTCTGGGGCGGGGAGCAGCTGCGCGACTTCACTTATGTCGACGACGCCGTGGAGGCCTTTTTGCTGGCGGCGGCGAAACCGGAGGCGGTGGGCGAGGTGTTCAACCTCGGCGGACCCCCGCGTGTCACGCTGCAGCGTCTCGCCGAGTTGCTGGTGGAGATCAATCGCGGCGGCTCTTTCGAGGTGCGTGAGTTTCCGGCTGACCGCCGGCGGATCGATATCGGGGATTACTTTGCGGACGGACGCCTGATTGCGCGACGGCTGGGCTGGAAGCCGCGGACCGACCTGCGCACCGCGCTGGAGCGGACAGTCGCCTATTACCGCCGCGAATTGCGTCACTACGTGTGACGGGACCGGCGGTTAATTCCGCCTGTCGGCGAAGTTGGAAACGGGGTCTTGCCCCGCCTCAGTGCTTTGGCGACTAATCGCGTCGATGTCCGGCCCCGCCCTGAGCTTCGTCATCCCCCTTTACCGCAGCGCCGAAACGATCGGCGCGGTCGTGCGTGAGATTGAGGGATTCACCGTCGAGGGCGGCCACGAGATCATTTTGGTGCATGACGGCAGCGGGGAGGAGACGAGCCGGGCGGCGCGGGAGCTGGTGCGTGCGGCACGGGTGCCGGTCACGCTGATTGAGCACGCGCGCAATTACGGTGAGCACAACGCCGTGCTCACCGGCTGGCGGCACGCGCGAGGCGCGTACATCGTGAATCTGGACGACGATGGGCAGAATCCGCCCGCCGAGGCGGTGCGCCTCTGGCAAGAGGCGAAGGCCACCGGCCTGGATGTCGTCTACGGGCACTACGAGGAGAAGCGCCACGAGGCGTGGCGGAATCTCGGCAGCTGGTTCACCAACCGGATGACCGACTGGGCCCTCGACAAGCCGGCGGGTTTTTACCTTTCCAGTTTCCGCTGCGTGAGCGCGTTCGTCGCGCGGCAGGTGGTCGGCTACGCCGGGCCTTATCCTTACATCGACGGCCTGATTCTGCAGGTGACGCAGCGCATCGGCTCGATCGCCGTGCGCCACGAGGATCGTAAGGCGGGCGCCAGCACCTACACGCTGGGCAAACTCATCCGGCTCTGGCTCAGCGCTTGGGTCAACTTCTCGCTGCTCCCGTTGCGGGTCGCGACGGTGCTCGGGCTGGTGGTCGCCGCAGCGGGCATGGTGGCGCTCGGTACGATCGCGTGGCTTTGGTATCGAGGCATTGGCCCGGAATACGGCTGGGGTTGGACGATGTCCTGCATTCTCATTTTTTCCGGCACGCAGCTCGTGATGCTCGGCCTGATCGGTGAATATCTCGGCCGCATGTTCATCGCCGTGAACCAGCGGCCGCAGTCGGTCGTGCGCGAGGTCGTCGCCTCGGCCGACGCGGGGCGGGTCAGCTAGGAAACATCGCGCGCCAGCGCGCGAGCTCACGGGCCATGCCTTCCGCCACGCCGCGCCTCGCCTCCGGCGGCGGCTCGCGGCGGAGTCCCGCGAGATAGGCCAGCGAAGCGAACACCACCGGATACTCGCGCTCGCGCGGGCTGCCGAACGAGGAGCGAAGGAATTCCCGGCACCACGGACGCCACGCGTCGGCGGTGAGCTCGCGTTCCCAGCGTTGCGCGAGGCGGAAGGAGTTCTGCTCGTCGCGTGCCTTTCTGCCGGGCGACGAGCTCACGTGGTGCCGGACGACACTTTGCAGCGCGACGACGTTCACGCGTCCGGTCGCACGGGCGCGGTAGCCGAGATCGATGTCTTCGCCGCCATTCACATAGCCTTCGTCAAAGCCGCCGAGCTCCTGCCAGAGCGATCGCCGCAGGAGCACGCACGCACCGGTCACCGCTGCCACCGGACGGACCGGCTGAAGCAGCCGCGCGAGTCGTGCTGGCAATCGCCGCGTGTGCACCGGCTTGGCCGCCGGGGTGATCTCGAGTCCGGCGTGGTCGATCTCACCCGTGCGGGCGTCGCGTTGCACGTTGCCCACGAGCCCGGCGCGATCCCCGAGGCGGTCCAACGCCGACAGCATGGGCTCCAGCCAGCCGGGGAGGAGAACGAGGTCGTTGTTGAGCAGCGCGAGCACCTCGCCGCGGGCAAGAGCGACGGCGCGGTTGTTGGCGCCGGCGAAGCCGAGGTTACGCTCGTTGAGGAGCACGCGGAAGGGTGCGGACTGCACTTCGCGGGTGGTCCGCAGCCACTCGCGGGTGCCGTCAGTGCTGCCGTCGTCCACAAGGATGATCTCGTGCGAGACGTCCGCCGGCAGGGTGGTACGCAGGCTGTCCAGCATCGCGCGGGTGAGCGCGAGGCAATTGAACAGCGGCACGACCACGCTCAATCGCGGGGTCGGGCCGGCGCGCTCGGAAAAGGAGTGGGACGGGGAAGACGGCATCACCCGGGGCGACCGCAGCCTCCCCGCGAAACCGTCGGGCGCTCAATCCCTTATTCGCGCACGGTCACCGCGGTCACTTCTCGGCGGCGAGGCGGCGGAGGTAGGCGCCGTAGGATGATTTTCCGAGGCGTGAGATGTTGGC
>JBEGJD010000007.1:0-2942 GCA_041184765.1 Verrucomicrobiota bacterium
GGGAGCTGGCCGGGCCAACGCATGAGGCAGGGCACGCGGGTGCCGCCTTCCCAGGCTGTCCCCTTGCCCTCGCGGTGCGGACCCGAGCTGCCGGCGTGATCGCCGTAGCTCAGCCACGGTCCGTTATCGCTGGTGAAGATCACGAGCGTGTCGCGCGTGAGGCCGTTCTTTTCCAAAGCCCGCAACACCTCGCCGACCGACCAGTCGATTTCCATGATGACGTCGCCGTAGAGCCCGCGCTCCGACTTGCCCTTGAACTTGTCGCTCACAAAGAGCGGCACGTGCGGCATGGAGTGCGCGAGGTAGAAGAAAAACGGACGGTCCTTGTTGCGCTCAATGAAGCTGACCGCGCGCTCGGTGTACCACGTCGTGAGATTACGCTGCTTGTCGGGCGTGATCTCTTCGTCGATGACGCGACCGTTCTCCATCAGTGGAAGCTTCGGGTAGCTGCCCGGCTTGGCCTCTGGGTGGTACGGCCACATGTCGTTGGAGTAGGGCAGGCCAAAGGCCTCGTCGAAGCCGTGGCGCACGGGCTGGAACGGCGCGAGGTGGCCGAGGTGCCACTTACCCGCCATGCCGGTCGCGTAACCCCGCGACTTGAACACCTCCGCGAGTGTGGTCTCGTCGGCGTGGATACCATGTGTCGACTGCGGCCCAAGCGCGCCGTGGATTCCGACGCGGTTCGGGTAGCAACCCGTGAGCAGGGCGGTGCGCGAGGCGGAGCACACGGCCTGCGCCACGTGGAAGTTGGTGAACTTCACGCCGTCGCGGGCCATACCGTCGAGGTTCGGCGTGGTGAATCCCTTGGCGCCGAATACCCCGACGTCGCCGTAGCCGAGATCATCGCAGAAAATCACGACAACATTGGGCGGTCGCGCCGCGTTGGCCGTGGAAGCGCTCATCGCTACCGCCATGAGCATGACGGCGAGCGGAACAATCAGACGATGAACGTTGGGGTAGGTCAGGTCAGTTCGGGGCATGGAAAAGGTCTGGCCCGCAGTTTCGCCCCGCGCAAGTCCGCCCCCGCCCCCAAGGGGTCAGGGCGTTCAATGTTCATAACCCGCCAAAGGGGTCAGGGCGTTCGATGTTATGCTCGGTCTCCACCGGGGCTTACGAAGCGAGGTGGCGCAATTTTAGCTCACTGTTTGTCAAAGGGTTCCGATATCCGCCTTCGTTTCGGCAATCATCGGACACGTAAACTTCGGCAAAACACTGAACGCCCTGACCCCATGGGCTGGGGCTCAACTTTAACACTGAACGCCCTGACCCCTTAGGGAGCGGGCCGGAGGACGGCGCGGACCGGGGAGCCGTCGGCGCCGCGGAGCCGCAGGGGCAAGGCGATCAGTTCGTAGGGGCCGGGCTCGACACCACGGAGATCCAGGCTCTCCAGAATCAGCAGGCCGGCGGCGAGCATCTGCCGGTGGCGGGCCATGTCCTTGCAGGTCAGTTCGTCCACCGAGGGCACGTCCAGTCCGACCAATCGCACGCCGCGCTTCGCCAGCCACGTGGGCAAGCCGGGCTCCATCAACGGCCACGTGCAAGGGAACGATTTCGGGTCACCCCAAGTGTCCGTGCGGAACAGGATTCTCGGAGTGGTCGCGAGTTCATGGTCCGCCACGCCGGTGAACAGGTCAGCGGTCAGCGCCGTCCGGCCGCGGGCGTCGATCACCCGCGCCGGTCCCACAAAAACCTCCGGGTCGAGCGCGTCGATCGTCGCGCCGTGCTCGTCATAGTGGAACGGCGCGTCGGCGTGGGAGCCGTTGTGTACGCTGAGCGATAGCTCGCCGACATTGCAGGAGGCGCCGTCCGCGATGCGCGCGTTCAGGTGGAAAGCCGTCGGGCTGTCGCCGGGCCAATGGGGTGATCCGGGAAACAGGGTGCGGGAAATATCGATAAGCATGGGACTTTTCAGGGCACGAGGGCTGGCGCGTGGGGCAACCGTTGGTGCGCGCCGGTTTTAACGATCCGACGCAGGCGCGAGATCGCTTCCGCGCAATCGGTAAAACGCGTGTAGAGCGGCGAGGGCGCGAGGCGGATGAGATCGGGCCCGCGGAAATCAGGCACCACTCCCGCTGCCTTCAGCGCCTGGCAGAGGCGCCAGGCATCGGGGTGCGCGACCGCGATGTGGCCGCCGCGGACCAGCTGGCCCCGCGGGGTCACCACCGTGAAACCGTGCCCCGCCAGCTCCCGGTCGATCAGCTTCATGAGGAGATCCGTCTGCGCGAGGGACTTGGCGCGCAACGCCGCGATGCCACCGGCCTCGGCCACGATCTCCAGCGATCCCAGCAGCGGCGCGAGGGAAAGGATGTGCGGGGTGCCAATCTGGAGACCCGCGGCGCCGGCGGCGGGTTCATGCTGCGGCGCCATCGCGAAGCGGCGGTCGGGCCTCACGCCCCACCAGCCGGCGAGGCCGGGTGGGCGTCCGGCGTGACGCGGATGCAGGAAAAAACCACCCACCGCACCGGGGCCGGCGTTGAGCCATTTGTAATGCGACCACACGGCGAAATCCGCCCCTTCGCGCGCCAGCTCGTGCGGCACCGCACCGATGCTGTGCGAGAGATCCCAGCCGATGGTGATTCCCGACGCCTTGGCCTTGCGCGTGAGGGTCGCCACGTCGAGCAACTGGCCGCTCGTGAACAGCACCGCGGGCAACAGCACGAGCTGCACATCCGGCGTGAACGCGGCGAGGATGTCGTCGATGCGCAGGATCCGGCCATCACGCGACGGGATCAGCCGCAGATACCGCCCCGGATCGAGCCCGCGCAGGCGCAAATGGCTCTGCAGCGCGTAGGTGTCGGAGGCGAAGTTCAGGGCGTCTGCCACGATCACGCGCGCCGGCGCCGTCGGATCATAAAGCGTGGCGAGGAGCTGGTGGAGGTTGGGCGTGGTTTGTCCGCCGATGCCGACGTCCTGCGGTTCCGCGCCCACGAGCGGCGCCACAC
>JBEGJD010000008.1:0-5350 GCA_041184765.1 Verrucomicrobiota bacterium
GGTGATCTACGCGCTGCACGCCAACCGCGGTCCCACCCTTATCCACAACGGTCTCGAGGACACGACCGTCTCAGTGCCAACCCTCGGTGAGGAGCACCTCAAGTCGGTTCGCGCTCGCGCGGCCGCCCTGCGCGGAAACGAGACGGGGATGTTCGACCTCGGCTGGGTGCCCGCGGCCGGACACCGGCCGTACTTCGTGACGAAGGCCGTGGCCCGCTGGCTCGAACGCCACCTTGATTTCCCGCGCTGGGACGAGGCTGCCCTCGACGCGTTGCCGGAGACCCACATCGGCACCTGGGCGAGCGAGCGCGGAGTGCAGATCGACCGGTCCTACGCGACCGAACTGCGCGAGGCCGGTACCCGCGCGATCGGCACGGGCGTGCCCGGTTTGCGCCGCGAGGATTTGTGCGTTTTGCCCACCGCCGAATGGACGGCCCAGAAGGATCGCTTCATCCACGAAAGCTGGCTGCGGGAGGCCAAAGCGCGCCTCGGGCCGGCCCGCTGAAACGCCCGTTCCAAGCACGCCGAATCCGCAACCCCCGCCAACCATGCTGTCCCGACTCCTTATCGTTCTTGCCGCCTTTCTCTCCGGCACGTTCGGCCTACTCCCCGCGGCCCGCGCCGCCGAATCAGCCGCTGGCGTGATCACCGGTCGCGTCAGTAACGCCGCCACCGGCGCGTACCTGCAGCGCGCCCGGGTCGCTGTGCGCGAAACCGGAACGCTCACCTTCACGGACGACACCGGCGCCTACCGCCTCGGCGGGATCGGGAGCGGTCCGGTGACCGTTGAGATCTTCTACACCGGCCTCGATCCGTTGACCGTGACGGTGAACGTCCCGCCGGGCGGCGCGATCGAGCGCAACTTCGCCCTTTCGAGCGCCGCCCGTTACGGGGTGCAGGACGGCACGGTGCAGCTCGACGCTTTCCGTGTCGCCACCGCCCGCGAGACCGACGGGGAGGCTATCGCGATCAACGAGCAGCGCTTCTCTCCAAACCTTAAGAGTGTCGTCTCCACCGAGACGCTCGGCGATCCGCTGGGCGGAAGCGTGGGTGATTTCCTCCGCTTCCTGCCCGGCGTGGCCGCCGCCTACGGCGCCCTTGAAACCGAGGGCGTGCTCATCCGCGGCTTTCCCAGCGGCATGACCATCGTCTCGTCCGACGGCATGCAGCTGGCCGGTGCCAACGCCTCCGGCGAACGCGATTTCTCACCCTCCCGCGTGGGCGTGAACAGCATCTCCCGCGTCGAGGTCAGCAAGGTGCCGCTGCCCTCCACCCCCGCCGACACCATGTCGGGCTCGATCAATCTGATCACCAAGAGCGCGTTCGAGCGCAGCCGCGCGGAGTTGCGCTGGCGGGCCGGGGTCTCCTCCAGCGAGCAATCCTTCGCCCTCGGGCGAACGCCCGGACCGGACAACCAGCGCAGTTACAAACTGCTGCCCGACCTCAGCCTCGACTACACGCTCCCGGTCTCGCGCAACCTCGGCCTCGTGATCACGGCGCTCCACTCCGTGACCTCCTTCGAGACCGACACCTGGTACACCGACTACCGGGCAAGCGCGACCGGAACCAACGCGACCCCCGCCAATCCCTACCTCTGGCGGCACCGCAACGTGGAGGTCTCCCGCGACTACGAGCGCGACTCGCTTTCACTGAAGCTCGACTGGCGCCCGCATCGCCACGCCGTGTTCTCGCTCGGTGGAACGGTGAACTACTACGACCACAACAGTTACAATTCCCAGTTCAACCCGACGCTCGGGAACATCGGCACCCCTTCCACGGCGGGCGGGCGCACGCTCTCCTTCACCGATACGGAGGTGCTCGGCGCCACCGGCCGCGGCTCCGTCGCCCAGGCTTTCAGCTTCTCCAAAAACAACGGGCTGAACGTCGCGGGTGACGTCCGCTACCGGTATGACGACGGCACGTGGCGCGTCCAGGCGTCGGGGAGTCGCTCGAATTCAAAGGCGTGGAGGCGAGACACCGCGCGCGGATTCTTCAACGGGGTGGCCGTGGGCCTGGCCGCTCCGGTGCGGCTCAATTACCGAGGAATCCGGGATGGCAACATCTCGGACTTCGAGGTTTTCGACAATGCCGACCGCCCGGTTGATGCCTTCAACCTGGGCAACTACACGATCACCTCGGCATCCGGCGTTCCCAACACGGACGTCCGCGCGACGATCAGCGGCGGCGGCCTCGATGTCCGCCGGCAGCTCACGTTCCTGCCCTTCCCCGCCGCGCTGCAAATCGGAGGCCTCCACCGCGTGCAGACGAACGACGACATGCGGCTGGACGGCCGCACCTACAACTACAACGGGATCAACGGGGACCGATCCGCGGCACCCTATCTCGCCGACGTTTATTACGGCACGCGCAAGTTTTCCACCTTCGCCCGCCAGCCCTACGTGCCCTGGGTTTCTCCGCACAAGGTCTGGGCAGCCTTTGCCGCCAACCCGGCGCTCTTCAGCCAGACCCTGGCCCAGGAACGCACCACGCTGAGCAACAATATCCTCCAATCGAAGTACATCGAGGAAACCGCCTCCGCCGGCTACCTGCAGGCGGAGGCCCGCGGGTTCAGCAATCGCCTCAACGCCGTGGCCGGCGTGCGTTTCGAGCGCACCACGGACGTCGGATTCGGACCGCTCCAGGATCCCGACGCGGTATTCGTGCGCAATCCGAACGGAAGCTTCGCGCGCACGCCCGCCGGAGCCCGCATCCGGAAGCCCGAGGCCGGCACGGCGGGCTCGCTGGCCGAAGTTCCCCTGATTTACCGCGCTCGGGCCGCTCGCGCGGAACGTTCCTACCAGGGCTTCTACCCCAGCCTTCACCTCAATTTCAGCGCCACCGAAAAGCTGCTCGTCCGCGCCGCCTACGCGAAAACCTACGGCCGGCCCAACTTCAGCAACATCATCCCCAACACCACCGTGAACCAGGATGACGACCTGAACGCGGACCCGGATCAGACCCGCGGCCGAATCTCTCTCAGCAACATCGGCCTCAAACCTTGGACCGCCGACAACTACGATGTGTCGGCGGAGTACTACACCGACCAGGGCGGAGTCGTCAGCGGCGGCGTCTTCCTCAAGGAGGTGCGCGATTTCTTCGGCAACTTCATCAAAGACGCGACCGCCGCCGACCTCGAGGCCCTGGGGCTCGACGCACGCTACCTCGGCTGGCGCGTAACCACCAAATTCAACGCCGGCTCCGCCCGCGTCCGCGGCGCCGAGATCAATCTGCGGCATTCCCTCGCGCCGGTCGCGGCGTGGGGCCGGCACGTCACCGTGTTTGTCAACGCAACCAAACTGAAGCTCGAGGGCGACGCCCTCGCCGACTTCACGGGTTTTCTACCGGAGTCCGTGAACTGGGGATTCACGGTCGCCTGGCGTCGCGCGACGGTCATCGCCAAGTGGAACTACCGAGGCGAACAGAAGGCCGTCTCCTACCCCGACATGGGCCCGGACGCGTTTCGTTACCCGCAGCCGCGGACCCAGCTCGACCTCAGTCTCGACGTGCGACTCGCACGGAGTGTTTCACTTTATGCGAACGTCCGCAACGCGACCGACGAGATCCAGAACGAGTTCGCCTACGGCTCGCAGACCCCGCGGCACGCGCGCGAGTTCTACCACGGCGCCTTCGGTCGGCCCTTCACCCTCGGCCTCAAGGGAACGTTTTGAAAAGCATCGCGGGGGATTTCCGCCGGCCGCCCCGCGCCAGACGCAAAAAAACCGGCGCGACGAGCGCGCCGGTTTGAATCGCAAGTCAGGGCGGAAGCCCCCCGATCACTCCTCCGACTGGAGCGCCGCGACGACGCTGAAGTCCTCGAGGGTGGTGGTGTCCCCCTTCACCTGGCCGCCGGCGGCGATCTCCTTGAGGATGCGGCGCATGATCTTTCCGCTCCGCGTCTTCGGGAGACCCGCGGCGAACCGCACGGCGTCGGGCCGCGCGAGCGAACCGATCTCCTTCGCGACGTGGGCGCGCAGTTCCTCTTTGAGTGCATCGCTCGCCTGCTGGCCGGCCTTGAGGGTGACGAACACAACGAGCGCCTGACCTTTGAGCTCGTCGGGCCGGCCGACCGCGGCGGCCTCGGCGACGGACGGGTGCGACACCAGCGCGCTTTCCACCTCGGCGGTGCCGATGCGGTGACCGGAGACGTTGAGCACGTCGTCGATGCGGCCGACGATCCAGAAGTAGCCGTCGGAGTCCTGCCGCGCGCCGTCGCCCGTGAAGTAAACCTCGGGCCGGCCGGGAAACTCGCTGAAGTACTGGCGCTGGTAACGGTCGTCGTCGCCCCAAAGCGTGCGGAGCATGGACGGCCAGGGTTTCATGATGGCGAGCTTGCCGCCGGAATTGCGCGGGACCTCCTGGCATTTCTCGTCGACCACCTTGGGCACGACGCCGAAGAACGGACGAGTGCCGGAGCCGGGCTTGGTCGGCGTGATGCCCGGGAGCGGCGTGATCATGATCGAGCCGGTCTCGGTCTGCCACCACGTGTCGACGATCGGGCAGCGTTTCTTGCCGATCAGCGTGTGGTACCACATCCAGGCCTCGGGGTTGATCGGCTCGCCTACGCTGCCGAGCAGGCGCAGCGAATCGAGCCGGTGGCGCAGGACGTAATTGTCACCCCAGCGCATGAACGCGCGGATCGCGGTGGGCGCGGTGTAGAGGATGGTGAGACCGTGACGGTCGATCATTTCCCAGAAACGGTCCGGCTCCGGATGATTGGGCGCGCCCTCGTAGATGAACACCGTGGCGCCGTTGCTGAGGAGACCGTAGACCACGTAGCTGTGGCCGGTGATCCAGCCGATGTCGGCCGAGCAGAAGTAGCGGTCGTTCTCCTTGAGATCGAAAACGTAGTGGGAGCTCAGCTTGGCCCCGAGCAGGTAGCCGGCGCTGGTGTGGAGCACGCCCTTGGGCTTTCCGGTCGACCCGCTGGTGTAGAGGATGAAGAGCGGATGCTCGGAGTCGAAGGCCTTGGCCTTGTGGGTATTCGGAGCGCCGACCCAGGCGTCCTTCCACCAGACGTCGCGGCCCTCGACCATGTTGACCGGGTTGCCGCAACGTTTGACGACGATGACGGACTGGACGGACGGGGTGCCCTCGAGGGCCTTGTCGACGTTGGCCTTGAGTTCGATGACCTTGCCGCGGCGCCAGCCGCCGTCGGCGGTGATGACGAGCTTGGCCTTGCAGTCGTTGATGCGGTCCTTGAGCGACTCGGGGCTGAAGCCGCCGAAGACGACGGTGTGGATGGCCCCGACGCGGGCGCAGGCCAACATGGCGACGACCGCCTCGGGGATCATCGGCATGTAGATAGCGACGCGATCGCCCTCACCCACTCCCATGTTTTGGAAGATATGGG
>JBEGJD010000009.1:0-8345 GCA_041184765.1 Verrucomicrobiota bacterium
GCCTCCTCCTTCAGCTTGCCGCGTTCCGCCGCGTCGATGACCCACGTCGGGCGCATCACCAGGAACGACTGCGTCACGCGGTCCGGCTCCTGGCGCACGGGATCGCTGATCTCGCAGTTGAAGGCCACCCGGAATACGTCCGCGACGTTGGTCGATGCGATCTCGACGCTCCATCGCGCGCGGTGGCCGGCGGCGGTGGCGAACTCGCCACCTTCCTCGACTTTTTTCCGGTCGGGCTCGTTGAGGACCAGCTGGCGCGCAAACGCGAAGTCCTCGTTGAGCTGCGCCGCGCGGCCCGCCGTCTCGTAGCTGTTCAGCACGTTGAGGTAGGCGGAGGCCAGCATCACCGCCGCCATGGCAAAGAGCGCCATCGCCATCAGCACCTCCAGCAGGGTGAAGCCGCCCGGCGAGTGCGCGCGGGTTGTCTTAGAACGACGGCACATTCGGGTCGGGGGGCGGCGGCAACTCGGCGCAGGTCCACGGATCGACGGTCACCGTGCTCACCGAGCCCAGTCGCGTGAACTGCACGCGGAAGGCGCGGCAGGTGCCGTCACCGTAGAACGGCACGTGAGGCACGGGGCGTGACTCCAGCAGCATACCTCCCACGAGGATGGTGTTGGCGCCGCGTCCGGAGCCGCCGAGGAATTCCACCGTGAGGTCCTGCGCCGTTTCCGGGGAGATCGGGAAAGTTTTCAACGGGCGTTCCTCGCGGGTGAAGCCGTCCTCGGAGACGCTCGTGGGCGCCACTCCGTCGACCAGGTAGAAATGCTTTTTTTCAGCGTCGAACTTGAGCCGGATCTCATGTTCCGCGCGCAACGCGGTCTTGCGCGCCTCCTGCACCGCCTTCCAGAAGACCGCGCGCGGGGTCGTTGGCTCGGGGGCGAGCAGCCGCGACGAGCCGCCGACGAAGAGTCCGCCCAGCAACGCGATCAGGGCGATGCTCAGCAGGATCTCGAGCAGCGTGAAGCCGCCGGTGCGGACGGAGCGGTGGAACGTGCGGCGGTGGGACACGGATCGGCGATGGAAAACACCGCGTTGGCGGGCTCTGGCCGTTACCGGAGCCGGTGGATGGTTACTTTTCGCCGCCGGAACTGGAACTCCAGTTGCCGATGTCGTCGGCCGTGCCGCTCTGGCGGTCGGGTCCCTTCGACCAAAGATCGTAGCCGCCCTTGTTCCGGGTGCCCGGGTACGCGTATTGATAAGGCTCTCCCCACGGATCGCTGGGAATCTTGCCGTCGGCCACGTACGGGCCGAACCAGCGGTCGGCCTTGTTCGCGGGGCGCGTGGCAAGGGCCTGCAGGCCCTCGCTGGTCGACGGGTAGTCGCCCATGTGCAGGCGGTAGGAGACCAGCGCGGTCTTCATGCTTTCCTTCACGAAGATCTCCACCGTGCTCACCTGCGCTCCGCCGAATATCTTGTCCACGTTGGTGATCGCGAGCCCGGCGAGCAGGCCGATGATCGCCAGCACCACCAGGATCTCAAGTAGGGTGAACGCACGGCGAAGGGAACGGCGGCGCAGGCCGCGGGCGGGGAGGTTTTTCGTCATGGCCCGCAAGATGTGCGGGCGCGCCGGCTTGTCGAGACGCGGGGTGACCGCGACTCAGCGCGCCAGCAGGAAAGCAGCGGTCATGACGATCGTCGGCGGCAACGCGGCGACTGCAAGGGCCAGCGGCGCGATGCCTCCGGGGAAATGCCTCGCGAGGATGGCCTGCCCGGCGGGATTGGGCGCGTTGGCGATGACGGTGAGGCCGCCGCCGGTCACGGCGCCCGCCACCACCGCGTATTTCAGGCCGTCGGTGAATCCCGGCACCAGCGAGGCGAGGTAGGTGATGGCGGCGTTGTCATTGAACGCGGTGAGCGCCACAGCGCCGAGAAAGAGGGGTGTCTCGCCCAAGCGGGTGAGCACCGGCTCGATCCACCACGATTGCAGGCCGCCGTGGATGACGAGGCCGGCGAGGAAGAACCCGACCAACACGGGAGGACGCAGGTCAACGGGGTTCTGGTGGTGCGCCGTGGCCTGGGCGAAAGCCAGGAAGAACAGCAGCGCACCGACACACATCACCGGGTGGTGGGCGTTCGAGACGGTGAACGCGAGGAAGGCGACGTGGGTAAGCGTGATCCAGAAAGGAGCGGCTGGACGCTCGGGTCCGGCCTCCGGAGCCGCCGCGCGTCCGGAGAGCGCGGCGAGTTCCCGGCGGAAGATAAGGAAATAGACCAAGGTCGCCAGGATGACGCCCGCGACCGCCCGCACACCAAAGGTCGTGAACATGAAGCGCAGGTCCCAATTCCACGGCCCCGCGACCATGATCACCGGCGGCGCCGCGAAGTGCGTGAGCACGCCGCCCACTGAAATGTTCACAAACAGCAGACCGAGAGTCGCGTAGGCCAGCCTTGGGCCCGGGTTGAGCGCGTAGAACTGCCGCGAAAGCAGCAGCGCGCCGATCGTCATCGCTGCGGGCTCCGTGATCAGCGACCCCAGTAGCGGCGCGAGGATCAGGATCGAGAGCCACCAGGCCGCCGGCGTTCCTCCGCCCAAGCCGGCCACCGCGCGCAGGCCGCGCTCGGCCAGATCCAGCACCGGACGCGTCGCCGCGAGGGTCATGATCACCACGACGAAGACCGGTTCTACGAAGCTCACCTTGCCGTCGATGTAGCCCACCACGGAGGGCCAGCCCTTGAACCACGTGATCGCCCCGGCCAGCGCGACCACCCAGATGCCGAAGACGGCTTCAACCTCGCCAAGGAAGTGCAGGACCTGTCCGGAGAAACTCACTTCGCCCACCGGGCCGGGCCGGGTACGCGCCCGAAGGGCGGCGGCGTGCCGCTCCTCGACGACATGCGCCCAGTGGCGGATTTTCGCGGTCAGGAAGGTGTGGAGGATCGCGGCGACAAAGATGCCTGCCGCCACGAGATTAAACGGATCGGCCGCGGCGCGATGCCGCAGGACGTCCCAGAGTCCCGCGCCGGCCGGATCCCGGTACTGGTCGAGAGGCGTGGGAAGCATGGAGGCTCCCGGGGCTGCGTTTGCGACCGCGGCGGCCGACGCGAGGGCGACGACCAAGAAAACGAGACTTCGCATCGACGGACGGAACGTCGGCGCGCGATGGGGTCAACCCCGACATTCGATGTAGCCGAGGCCGCCCGCCTCGGGAAAGTCCGCAAAGGTTGACACCCTCCTTCCGGCCCAGGCCCAGCGGATAACGCGGCGGTTCCACCTGGCCGGATTCGTTGAAACAAAAAAGCCGGGCCCCGTGGGGGCCCGGCCGTTGTTAAGATCGTTACGTCGCTCAGGCCTTGGATTCGGCCGGGATGCGCATCGCGTAGAACGAGCGGTAGACGAACACCAGCGCGACGAGGAAGAAGAAGCCGCCGATGAGGTTCTTCACGCCTTGGTCCTTCATGGTCACCGCGATCTCCACGGCGAGCAGGCCGAAGAGCGTGGTGAACTTGATCACCGGGTTCATCGCGACGGAGGACGTGTCCTTGAACGGATCGCCGACGGTGTCGCCCACCACTGTGGCCGCGTGCAGGTCGGTGCCCTTCTGGCGCAGCTCGACCTCGACTATCTTCTTGGCGTTGTCCCAAGCACCGCCGGCGTTGGCCATGAAGATGGCCTGGAAGAGGCCGAAGAACGCGATGCCGATGAGGTATCCGATGAAGAAGTACGCGTTGAAGAACGGCAGCGCGAGGGCGAAGCAAAATACCACAATGAAGATGTTCCACATGCCCTTCTGCGCGTACTCGGTGCAGATCCGAACGACCTCCTTGCTATCCTTGTCCGACGCCGTGGTGGCATCCAGCTTCATGTTGTCTTTGATGTAGACCACCGCGCGGTAGGCGCCGGTGACGACCGCCTGGCAGGAGGCGCCAGTGAACCAATAGATCACACTGCCGCCCATGATGAGGCCGAGGATGATCTCGGGCTGCACGATGGAGAGCTTGGGGATCACCTGGCCGAAGAGGTTCTCGAGCAGGATGATGATGCCGAAGACCATCGTGGTCGCGCCGACGACCGCGGTGCCGATGAGCACCGGCTTGGCGGTGGCCTTGAACGTGTTGCCCGCGCCGTCGCCCTTCTCGAGCTGGTACTTGGCGTTCTCGAAGTCGGGCTTGAAGCCGAAGTCGCGCTCAATCTCACCCGCGATGCCCGGACGGCCCTCGATCTGCGAGAGCTCGTAGACCGATTGGGCGTTGTCGGTCACGGGGCCGTAGCTGTCCACCGCGATGGTCACCGGGCCCATGCCGAGGAAGCCGAACGCCACGAGGCCGAACGCGAAGATCGGCGCCGCGAAGAGAAACTTCTCGGGCATGATCGAGAGCAGCGCGGGGTTCTGCGAGAAGTGGTATGAGACCCACATCAGCACCATGATGCAGAGACCCATCCAGAAGGCCGAGAAGTTGCCGGCCACGAAGCCCGACAGGATGTTGAGCGACGCGCCGCCGTGCTTGGAGCAATTCGTGACCTCCTTCACGTGGCCGGAGTTCGTGCTCACGAAAACCTTGGTGAACTCAGGGATCAGCGCGCCGGCGATCGTGCCGCAGCTGATGATGACCGAGAGGACCCACCAGAGGCCTGGGTGGATGCCCTTCTGCTGGGCCAGGAGGAAGTAGGAGGCGGCAAACGTGATCGCGATCGATACCGCGGACGTGATCCAGACGAGGTGCGTGAGCGGGGCCTCGTAGTCGAAATCCTTTGCGGCACCGTATTTCGCTCGGCTGAGGCCTTGGTTGAAGAAGTACGAGACCAGCGAGGTCACGATCATCAGCGCGCGCATCACGAACAGCCAGATGATGAGGATGGCGCAGACAGCGGGGTTGGCGGCGAGGGCGAGGGCGAGGAACGCGATGAGCGCCACGCCGGTTACGCCGTAGGTCTCGAAGCCGTCGGCCGTGGGCCCGACGCTGTCGCCCGCGTTGTCGCCGGTGCAGTCGGCGATCACACCGGGGTTCTTCGGGTCATCCTCCGGCAGCTTGAAGACGATCTTCATGAGGTCCGAGCCGATATCGGCGATCTTCGTGAAGATGCCGCCGCAGATGCGGAGCACGGAGGCGCCGAGCGACTCGCCGATCGCGAACCCGATGAAGCACGGCCCGACGAGATCGTTGGGCAGGAAAATCAGGATGCAGATCATGAAGAACAGCTCCACGCAGACGAGGAGCAGTCCCACGCTCATGCCGGAGCGCAGCGGGATGCCGAGGGTGGCTAGGGCGTTACCCTGCAACGCGGAGAAGGCGGCTCGGGAGTTTGCCACCGTGTTGATGCGGATGCCGAACCACGCCACGCCGTAGCTGCCGAGGATGCCGAGCACCGAGGCGAGCAGGACCACGAGGACGTGACCGGGCCCCATGTGCGAAAGGAACCCGAAGTAATAGACCATGCATGCCGCGATGAGGACCCAGAGGATCCCGAGGAACTTGCCCTGAGTGAAGAGGTAGGTCTTGCAGGTCTCCCAGATGGTGTTGGAGACGCTGGCCATCGACTTATGCACCGGCAGGGCCTTCGTCTGCTGGTACTGGATCAGGCCGAAGATCGCGCCGATGATGCAGAACACGATACCGGCGTACATGAGTGTGATACCGCTCATGCCGCCGAGTCCGTCGAAGGTGACTTTGGTGAGGTCGGGGATCCTGATGTCGGCCTCGCTGCCGCGAGCACCGGTGGTGAGGGCCGCAAGCAGCAGGGGAGCGGTCCGGAGGTTCAGTAGCTTTGCGATCATTTAGGGGGTTGGGAACTTGGGGGTTGATGAGATTTCAGGCGCCGGAGTCCCGGCCGTGCACCTGCTAGTTTCGGGATGTTGGACTCAAAGATGTTGCCGCTTACCGCCCCTCGCGAGGTTTTCCTCATCATCGTTCCGCAGGTTCAGCGGACCTTATTCCGCTGCGGTGCGGGATTAATCTCGGAGGGAAACCGCCTGGTCCTCTGCCCCTTTTCGGGAAAATACCCCGGAGACGCCTTACGAGACCCTCGGAACGAGAATTTCCAGCGACGGGGTGGACCTTGCCAGCAAGCAAGGTATATAATGCCCAACTCAATTACACCCACACCCGCTGCCGCCGACGCCTCGGCCCCCGGAGGCAATCTCACGCGAAAAGTAGGTGTGCTCCATCATCATCGTGTGGATCGGGTCGCGGTCCGAACGCATCGAATAGCTGGTAAGTGTCGCCCGCTCCCAAGGCTTCACCCGCACCAAATCGGTGCTCGTGCATCCGGACCAGAACAGCGCAGCGGCAGCGAGGCAGAGTAACGTTACGAGTTTTTTAAAGGTCATGATTTAAAACGAGATGAGCGATTATGACTGACCCTCAGGGGTTGGTTTCAGCCAGTAGCTCGGCAATCTGGCGGCGTAACTCAGACTCGGTGCGATCCCCATGAAAACCTCGATGGATGAAGCGCACCTTCCCATCGCGACCAAGGAGAAAACTGGTCGGCATCGTCGGCACTTCCACGCGCCGCACCAGTTTTTGCCCAAGATCGTGCAGGGTTGGGAAACCCGGGTTCAGTTTCTTCACAAATGCTTCCGCCGCAGTGGGTTTTTCGTCGATGCCGATTGCCACTACCTGAAAGCCGCGGGCACCCAGCTCTCGGTCTAATTTGGCCAGCATCGGGAACGACGCTTTACACGGTGCGCACCACGAGGCCCAAAAGTCCACCAGGACGACTTTGCCTTTTGTCTCGGGGAACGCGCCTCCGGCCAGCACCCGTAGATCCGCCGGCTCCAGCTTGGGGAATGCGTCACCTTCCTTGACGGCTCCGTGGGATGAATTCGCCAGGGCGAGTCCAAGGAAAACCGCGAGGAAGTGGAGCCTCGGGAGGAGGGCCGGAGATGTCTTAAGCGACAACATGTTGGAAAAAACCTCGGGTTTGGGCGCGGGCATGATCCGTCACGATCAGTCCTTCGGCGCCCGGAAAGGACTGGATGAATTCGATTCCCTTGGGCACGCCGAGCACGAAGGCCGTGGTAGAAAGGGCGCCGGCCTGCAGGCAGCTGCCGGTTACCACTGTCGCCTGCAGGCAGCCGTTCGCGACGGGTCTTCCGCTCCGGGGGTCCACGATGTGGCCGTAGCGCCGGCCGCCGATCACAAGGCGCCGGATGTAGTCGCCGGAGGATGCCACGCCTTTCCCGATCACCGCGATGCTGCCAGCCGTATTTCCGGGGCGGTGAGGATCCTCGAGTCCGATGTGCCAGGCCGGCCGGTCGGGGGGCTGTCCCACCGCCTTCAGATCGTGCCCGAAATCCACGAGCGCGCTCCCGATCCCGTGTTGCACGGCGATCTGCGCGGCCATGTCGACCGCGTACTCCTTGCCGAAGCCGCCGAAGTCCAACGCCATGCCGGCTTCAGGTAGGAACACTTTTCCGGGCACACGCTGCACTTTTTTCCATCCAACCAGGCGTCGTGCGGATTCCACCTCGGCATCGGAAGGCAGACGCGGGTCTTCCGCGCGGTAATTCCACAGCCGAATCAGCGGCAGCGCGGTGGGATCGAGCACGCCCTGCGTCATGAAATACAGCGTGTCGCAGAGTTTGAAAAATGCTTCCATCTCCGCGTCCACCGGCACCCACTCGCGGCCGGCAGCAGCGTTGATCTGGCTGAGCAGGGAATCAGGGCGGAAGCGCGAATACTTCGCTTCGAAGCCCGTCACCCACGCGGTGACCGCCCGCTCGAATCCTTCCGCCTGGGTCGCGCCGCCCGGGGCCGCGTACTGCACCTCGCAATTCGTCCCGAGCGCTTTGAACGAAAGCCGACGCAGGGGCGTCGTTGCGGGACCTCCCGCCGGGGCGGGCGGAGGAGCTCGGTGAGACTGAGCGATATAGGCCACGGAAGTCCCTTGAGATTCCTACCAGGCGAAGCGCGCTCCAACCGTGACGATGTTGGCGCGGCAATAGGCGCTTTGCGGAGTTACCCGATCCGTCCCCCGCATGTCGTAACGTTCAAACGCGGCGTCGAACTGCAGTGATGCCGATGCCTCCCAGACGAGTTTCGCCCCGTAGGTAAAGGTCTGCAGCGCCGAAAGGCGGTAATCCGAGGAGTAGAACGGGCCGTTCGGCCTCGGCGGTCCGGAGAGCGGCGTGACCGATGTGCCGTCGAGACGGTAGTGGTAAAAACTCGCTGCGCCTTGGTCGTGGAACCGCACCAGCGGGCGTAGGATCCAGCGCTCGCCCAGTTGCTGGAACCATGCGGCCTCGATGGTGTGGGCGTTGGTATCGTAGCTGTCGTGGTAGAGCCGGTAGCTGAGTTCGATCGTGCCTTTTGCTTCCGGGAAGGCGCGATTGTAGCCGAGGAAACCGATCCACTTCTCGCGTTCCGCGGGGCGGTTTTCCGCGAAGGTCAGCGGCAGGAAAACG
>JBEGJD010000010.1:0-2852 GCA_041184765.1 Verrucomicrobiota bacterium
ACAGTGTCACCCCCGCGGCGGGCAAAGTCGTGCGGCCCGGTTGCGGCGCGGCGGAGCGGAAACCGCCGCCGGAGCAACCGGCCAGAAACAAAACCAGGCCCAGAGCCGGCCATGCAACGGCCCCCAAGCGCCGGAACACCCGCACCGCCCGGTTCATTTGCCCGGCGCCGGCAGCCCGCGGCAGAAAGCCAGGGCTCCCAGCGTGAACACCGCTCCCGCGACAAAAACCACCGGCGCACCCCAGACCCAGAAGACAACACCCGCCAGGACCGGCGTGATCGCGCGCGACAGGGCGCCGAGGGAACGGAAAATACCGAGCACCCGCCCCTGCTCGTCTGCTCCGGCGTAAAGCGAGATCAGGCCGGTGGTAGAGGGGTTGACGAGACTCGATCCGAAGACGAGCACGCCGACCCCCGCGTAAAGTTGCCACGGTGCGGCCGAAAACCCGACCAGCAGGAAACCCACGGCCGATGCGACGAGCCCCGCCGCCAGCACCCGCAGTTCACTCACGACGCGCAGGAGCCGCCGAACGATCACGCCCTGCGTCACGATCGCACAGAGGCCGAGGAAGCCGAGCAGGTAGCCGTTGTCGCGCGCGTTGAAGCCGAAGCGCTGCGCGGCGAGAAAGGTCAGGGTCGCCTCCATTGCCACGAATGCGACGGAGAAGACAAAGGCGACGAGGTTGACGCGACGCAGCTCCGCGCGATCGAGACCGAGGATGGCCGCGAGGGGGTTGCGGAGGCGGGGCTCGGTCGCCGCGGCTCGCGCCCCGGGCGAGCGCGTCTCGCGGAATCGCGCCGAGATCCAGACGAGGTTGAGGCAACTGAGCGCGAGCGCCAGCAGCGCGGGAACCGAGAACGGATTGACCCCGATGGCGTGGAGCGCCGGGAACTGCTCGGCGAGGTTCCAGCGCACCGAGAGCGCACCCAGCATCGGCCCGGTGACGAGGCCAAGCCCGAACGCCGCCCCGACCAAGCCCATCGCCCGCGAGCGCTCCGCGCGCGTGGTCACATCGGCGACGGCGGCGGTCGCGACCGAGAGGTTGCCGCTGAAGGCGCCGCCAACGACACGGGCGAGCAGGAAGAGCCAGAACGAACCGCTGAGCGCCCAGAGCAGGTAACTCGCCGCGGTGCCCGCCACCGTGAACAGCAGCACCCCGCGCCGGCCGCGGCGGTCACTGAGTTCACCCCAGAACGGCGCGAACACGAATTGCAGCACGGAGAAAACCGAAGCGACCACGCCGCCGAACAGCACGGGCGCGTAACTGGCGATGCCGAGCGCGGTGGCCAGCGACTCCACCTGCGCCACCATCCAACCCAGCGCGCCGGTCTTACCCTCGATTCCAAGGTAGTACGCGAGGAGGTCCGGCCCTAACGGGAAAGCGATCGAGAACCCGACCAGATCGATGTACAGCGTGAGGAAGATCACGCCGAGCGAGAGCGGTCGGGCGGCACCGGAAGGCGGCTGGGATTCGGCGGAAGACAAGGTGCGGGAGGCGAAGAAAAGCCCCTCGGGCGACTCGCGCCAAGGAGCAAACCGGGAGCCGGTGGCAACCGGCGCCACCGCGAAACGGGGAGCAACCCGCCCGCGGGCTCAGCGGTAGGGCAGCGGGTAACGGCCGGTCAGCGCAGCGACGCGGACCTTAACCGAATCGATCGTCGCCGTCTCACCGGCGGTGCCGATGGCGGCCAGCACGGTATCGATGCACGCGGCGATCTCGGACATGTCGGCCTCGTTGAAGCCGCGTGTCGTCACCGCCGGCGTGCCGAGGCGGATGCCGGACGCCTGGAACGGGCTGCGGGTCTCGAACGGCACCGTGTTCTTGTTGCAGGTGATGTGGGCGAGATCGAGGGTCTCCTGCGCCTTTTTGGCCGTCAGCTCGGGGAACTTCGGCCGCAGGTCGACCAACATCAGGTGGTTGTCGGTGCCGCCCGACACGATCTTGTAACCGCGCCCGATCATCGCCGCGGCGAGCGCGCGCGAGTTGCGCACAACCTGCTCGGAATAGGCGCGGAACTCGGGCTTGAGGCACTCGCCGAAGCAGACCGCTTTGGCCGCGATCACGTGCATGAGCGGACCGCCCTGGCCGCCGGGGAACATCGCGGAGTCGACGGCCTTCGCGTGCGCCGCGCGGCAAAGGATGAGGCCACCGCGCGGGCCGCGCAGGGTCTTGTGCGTCGTGGTCGTGACGAAATCAGCATGGGGCACCGGGGACGGATGAACGCCGGCGGCGACCAGACCCGCGATATGCGCGATATCGGCGAAGAGCATCGCGCCGACCCCGCGGGCGATCTCGCCCATGCGCGCGAAATCGATCACGCGGGAATAGGCGCTGGCGCCGACCGTGATCATGCGCGGCTTCTCGCGCGCCGCGACGGCCGCGAGCTCGTCGTAGTCGATGAGACCGTTGTCCTCGCGGACGCCGTATTGGCAGAAATTGTAGAGCTTGCCGGAGAAGTTGGCCGGGTTGCCGTGCGTGAGGTGGCCGCCATGGCTCAGGTTCATACCGAGGAGCTTGTCACCCGGCTGCAGCACGGACGTGTAGACGGCGAAATTGGCCTGGGAGCCGGAGTGCGGCTGCACGTTGGCGTGCTCGGCGCCGAAAAGCTTCTTGGCGCGCTCGATGGCGAGCGTCTCGACCTTGTCGACCTGCTCGCAGCCGCCGTACCAGCGCTTCCCCGGGTAGCCCTCGGCGTACTTGTTGGTGAGGACACTGCCCTGAGCCTCCATCACCGCCGGGTACGTGAAGTTCTCCGAGGCGATGAGCTCGATGTGGCTCTGCTGGCGGGCCAGCTCGGCGGCGACAGCGGCGTGGACTTCAGGATCCAGAGTGCGGAGGGAGGCGGCGTTGA
>JBEGJD010000011.1:0-3993 GCA_041184765.1 Verrucomicrobiota bacterium
TTCCTTCGATATCCTGCACGTGGCGGCCGCATGGGCGAGCGACCGCTGGTTGGCGTCAAAGGAAAGAAATACTTTCGCCGATAGATGCGATGCGGCCGCCACGTGCAGGATATCGAAGGAACGATGGCCGGTGACCGCGGTGTAGGCGGCCGACAACCGCTTCGCCTCGTTCACGACGGACGTCAGATTGGTCTGGTTCAGGACGAGGCTACCGTTCGCGAGGTCGGAGTCAAAGGCGGCCAGGATTTCCGCTCCGGCGGTCGTCTCGAGGACTTTTCTGAAGACGCCGAAGCGGACGGCATTTCGGAGCTCGTAATCGTTCAGCGGGGTGAGCGTGAGAGGAGCGGAAAGTTTCTTTACCAACGCCAGCGCGCGGTCGGTGTGTGCATCCCGCCCGTAGAGCGAGAATAGGAAGCTGGTATCGCAGCAGACCACGGGATCCCTAGCGACCGCCCTGACTTTCGGCCAGCAGCGTCTCGGCGTCTGCCGCGCTCAAGCGGGGCAGGGCCGACTTGTTCATGCGGTGCGCCGCGCTCTGCCGCCAATCCACGCGGCCCGCCTGCTTGGCCTGCTCGGGCACGAGCCGGGCGATCACTCGGCCTCGCCGGCTCACCGCCACTTCCTCGCCCGCCTCGATCCAACCGAGCAGCCGCGTGTAGTGATTGCGGAGGTCGCGAACAGTCGCTGTTTTCATTGTGCTACAAAAGTGTAGCCGCGCGGGGCGTTGTCAATCAACCGCGCCTTCCAACCCTTCACCGGCCGGCCCCGGTGACCGCCGTCGGTACGGCGTAGAGCGAGGTGCGCGCCGTCATGAACAGCGTGCGGCCGTCGGGCCCGCCGAAGCAGAGGTTGGCCGCCGCCTCCGGGAGCAGGATCCGGCCGATGAGCTTTCCGTCGGTTCCGAAGATCTGCACGCCGTCGCCGCTGCTCGTCCATACCCGGCCTGCGGTGTCGACGCGGATGCCGTCCGGCGCGCCTTTGTCGAGGGTGCAGAAAACCACCCCGCCGGAGACCGTGCCGTCGGCGGCGATTTCCAGAACCCGGATGTGGCGTGGTTTCCCCGAGTCGGCGACGTAGAGCTTCCGCTCGTCAGGCGAGAAGGCCAGGCCGTTGGGCTGGTCGAAATCGCGGGCGATCCCCGTCGTGCGGCCGGTGCGCGGATCGTGACGGTAGACGAAATTGCCCGGCTGCTCCTTACCCACCTTCTTCTTTGAGGCCGGATCGGTCTTCAGTCCGTATTCGGGGTCGGTGAACCAAAGGGTGCCGTCGGATTTCACGACCGCATCGTTGGGGGAGTTGAGCTTACGGCCCTCGAAGGAGTCGACGAGAGTGCGCAGCGTACCGTCCTTCTCCAAACGCGCCACGCGGCGACCGGTGTGCTCGCAACTGATCAGACGGCCCTCGGGATCGGTCGTGTTGCCGTTGGTGTTCCGGCTCGGGGCGCGGAAGATCGTGACGCCCCCGGCGGCGGTCCACTTCCGGATCTCGTCGCGCGGGATATCGCTGAACACGAGGTAGCCGCCGTCCTTGATCCAGGTGGGTCCCTCGGTGAAGCCGAAGCCGCCGGCGAGTTTGGTAACCTTGGCGTCTGCTGGTATGCAGCGGGCGAACTCCGCAGGCTGTGTCGCCTCAAAATCCGCAGCGCAGGCGAGCGAAGTTAGAAACGTAACGACGATTATTTTGGCGGGGTTTTTCATGGGAATAATTTTAAAGCAATGGTTATAAAGTATTTAGGTATTTTAGAAATGCGCCTGCCCGCCGTAGCTGACGGATTTTTTCAAAATTCTTCGCAGCTTTTGAACGTTCCGGGGCCAGGGGAGTCTACCTCTTGGTAGTTCAATGGTTTGCTTGGTGTTAGGTGCGAGGGCCGCCTAGGGGTAGGCGGCCCTCACTCTTTTCCAGGATCGGAACCCGCGAGCGGGCATTCCGCTCCGGATCTCACAAGCAGGCGATGATGCGCTTCAGCAGGTCGTCGTAACTCTCAAGGGCGGGGAACCGCGGGAACTCGCGCACGACGTTGGCCGGCGCGTGGAACAAGAATCCATGGTCGGCTTGTCCTAGCATCGTCGTGTCATTGTACGAGTCTCCGGCCGCGATCACGCGGTAATTCAGGGCCTGCAGCGCCTCGACCGCCCGCCGCTTCTGGTCAGGCAGGCGAAGGCGGTAGCCGGTGATCCGGTCGTTTTCCACCACGAGCCGATGACAGAACAACGTCGGCCATTCCATGCGCCGCATCAGCGGATGCGCGAACTGCTCGAAGGTGTCGGACAAAATGATCAGCTGCGTGCGACGACGCAGTTCCGCGAGGAAATCAAGCGCACCGGGCAACGGCTCCAGGCCGCCGATCACTTCCTGGATCCGCGAGAGCGTGATTCCGTGTCGGTCCATGATGCCGATGCGGTAATTCATCAGCTTGTCGTAGTCGGGTTCCTCGCGGGTCGTGCGCCGCAGCTCGGGGATGCCGGTGCGTTCGGCGACGGCGATCCAGATCTCGGGCGTGAGGACGCCCTCCATGTCGAGGGTGACGATGCTTTGCTTCACGGGAGTCTCAGGATCTTTATTCCAGCCACGGCTCCTCGGGCTTCGGGATCGCTTTGGTGCCGGAGTCGAGCTCCGCGGCGGCGCGTTTGCTGGCCTCGAGCCGACGCTCCATGAACGCGGCCATCCGCTCGCGCGACTCCGTGACGATCTCCGCGGGCGCGTGGTGCGGCGTGCCGCTCCAAAACGGCGGGCTGGGCTCGTACTCCAGCGCCAGCTGGATCGTCTGCGCCGTGCGTTCGTCGACGGACTGCGCCACCACCTGCAGCGCGAAGTCCAACCCCGCCGTCACGCCCGCTCCCGTGATGCGGTTGCGGTCCACGACGACGCGGGAGTCCTGCGGTTCCGCGCCGAACAGGCTGAGCTGGTCACGCGACGCCCAATGGCAGGTGGCTTGGTAGCCCTTGAGCAGACCGGCCGCACCGAGCAGCAGCGAGCCGGTGCAAACCGACGTGATCCACTTCGCCTTGGCCGCCTGATCGCGCAGAAATCCCAGCACCTCGAAATCATCCATCAGGTCGACCTGGCCCGGACCGCCCGGCACGCACAGGATGTCGAGCGGCGGACAATCCGTGAACGTCATCGTCGGCTGAAGTCGGAGTCCGCGGTCGCTGTCGATAGGATCGAGGAACTTCCAGATGAGATGAACCTTCGCTCCGGGGATTCGCGCGAACACCTCGAACGGTGCCGTAAGGTCGAGCTGGGTTACCCTGGGATAGAGCAGCAGTCCGATTTCCATGGCGTGAACGTCCTTCGGGCTCAGCCCTTCCCGGCTGGCTTCGCCCAGGTGTCCTTGAGCGTGATCGTACGGTTGAAGACGAGGGCGCCAGGACGGCTGTCTTTGGCGTCGGGTGTGAAATAGCCGAGACGTTCGAATTGGAAAGGCTCGCCGGCGCGGGCAGCCGCGAGCGAGGGCTCGAGGCGCGCGCGCACGATCTCGAGCGAGCGGGGATTCAAGTGGCGCTGGAAGTCGTCGGTGGCGCCGGGCTCGGGCACGGTGAACAGGCGGTCATACAACCGCACCTCGGCTTCGATGCTGCGATCGGCGCTCACCCAGTGGATGGTGCCCTTCACCTTGCGGTCGGCGTCGGGCTGACCGGCGCGGGTCGCGAGGTCGGCGGTGCAACGGAGTTCGGTCACGCGACCGGTGGTGTCCTTCACGACCTCTTCGCAACGGATGATACAGGCGTACTTGAGCCGCACTTCGCCGCCCGGCTTGAGGCGAAAATACTTCGGCGGCGGCACCTCGGCGAAATCGTCCTGCTCGATGAAAACCTCACGGGTGAGCGCGACCTCCCGGGTGCGGGGCGCGGGGTCCTGCGGGTTGTCGACCGCGTGGCAAGTCACCGACTCTCCGGGAGCGATGTTCGTGAGGACCACCTTGACGGGGTGGAGCACCGCGAGGCGGCGGGTGGCGGCGGCGTTCAGCTCCTCGCGCACGGCGTGCTCGAACAG
>JBEGJD010000012.1:0-7679 GCA_041184765.1 Verrucomicrobiota bacterium
CACGAGCAGCATCGGGGCGCGGGTTCTTCGCGCCACGATGATCGCGCCGGGCTTGAACTCATAGCACGGCCCGCGCGGTCCGTCCGGCGTGATACCCACGTCGCGTCCGGACTGCAGCACCTCGACCAGCGCTGACGCCGCTTCGCGGCCGAGCCGGCTGCTGGACCCGCGTACCGTGCGCAGGCCGCCCATCGCGAAAAACGCCGAGAGCCACGCACCGTCCTCACTCGCGCTCACCAGCGCGTAAGCCGGACGTCCCGTGCGGTAGCGTCTCACAATCTCGGCGGCGAGGAACAGCCGGTTATGCCACAACACGATGGCAACCGGCACGTCGTGGCGCATGTAGTTGCGGACGTCTTCCGGCGTGGCTTCGAAGCGCAGAGAGCGCCCCCACGCGCGCAGCAGGAGGGCGAAGGGAAGGAGTGCGAGCCAGCGCCACCACACGATGCGGTGAACCCGTCGGTCGACAGGGGAGGGCGGCGGGACGGGATTTTCTTCGGCGGAGCTCAGGCGGGCGGTTGTCGTGGAAACGGGGGGCCGCGCCAAGCGCAACTTCGTCGTGCCGCGAACCCGAGACTGGGAACCACGAAATACACCAAAGGCGCGAAACCGAGCCGGGTGGCCCACGGAGCACACGGAAGCCACGGAACGGCGAGAACCGGGTTTCCAAAGCAGAAGCAGGCCGCGTTTAGCAGCGAACGGATGTCCATGCTCCTGATCTCCGAATTCACTCCGCTCTTCGTTTCCTCCGTTTGCTCCTGTTGGTGGGTTTGGATCCGAAGTGCACGTCACAAGGTTTTCATCATCCGTGGTTGTGCCGTTTGTGTGTTTTCACCCGTTGCCGCCGCCTCTCGCGGCGCCGCCGGTTGACGCCGCGCTTTATCGCGGGCAACGACTGCACCGTGCCGCCGGTTCCTGTTTGTCCACATTTGCCCGCCGCTGTGCCGGGAATGGATTGGCGCTCGCTGCACGCCTTTCGCGACGCTGCTCGTGGTGGAGGATTTTACCTCGAGTGCCTGCGTTACGGAGCTTCGCTCTGGGAGGCGGGTTTCGCGGCGCGTTCGTTACTCTGCCTTGATCGCGCGATGGGCGCTGATTTGTCCGGTAACGAACCGGAACTTATCGCGCATCCCATGCCCTACGCCGCGATGGCGTGGATCATCGCGCATGCTCCGGACGGTGTGTTTCTGGGTAACCCCCGCGTACACTTCCAGCACTACGCAGGGCGGATGAATGAGCCGCGTCGCGAACAGCGTGTCTGGCGGGCGTGGGGCTGCTGGGCACTGACGCGCGCGGTGCGGCCGGAACTTCCCGCCGACGCGCGGCACCGCATCGCGGAACCTTCCGTCGATGATATTACAGGTGCACTTCGTCGCGTCGGGTTGCGCGGGGAGGCCGCGCTTTTCTTAACTACTCTGGAGGACGCGCGGGCCGGGTTACTTTCTCCGGAGAACGCCGACCTCGGGGCTTGAGTCAGCGGAACGGTGTGATCTGCTGACAGCCGTAGCCGGTACGGCGCCGCCTACGTCTACTACTCCGTCGGCATGAACCCCGTGCACACCCCGTCACCCCTGTTGCGGCCCGCTTCGCGACGCGAGTTCCTCTATGTCGGCCTGGTCGGCAGCGTCGGCCTGACGATGAGCGATCTTTTCCGGAGTTCGCTGCGCGGGGCGCCCGCCGCGGAGGGTCTGCTGGGAGCCGGAGCCGGCCGCGCGAAATCGGTCATCAACATCTATCTGCCGGGCGGGATGTCGCATCAGGAGTCGTTTGATCCGAAGACGGACGCCCCGGTCGAATACCGCGGACCGATGGAAGCGGTTAAGACCAGCCTGCCGGGGGTGTTTTTTTCGGAGAACCTGAAGGAGACGGCCAAGATCGCCGACCGCATCACGGTGATCCGCTCGATGACGCACGGCGAAGCCGCGCACGAGCGCGGTACGCACGCCATGTTCACCGGTTACCGGCCCAGCCCGGCGATCTCCTACCCGAGCATGGGCAGTGTGGTGGCCCATCAACTGGGGCCGCGGGCCGACCTGCCGCCGTATGTCCTTATCCCGAACCAGACCACGCCCTTCGCGGGAACCGGTTATCTCGGGCCCGCCTATGGGGCGTTCGCGTTGGGGAGCGATCCGGCCAGCGACGGATTCGCGGTGCGCGACCTTTCGCTGCCCGGCGGAATCGACGCCGACCGCTTCGCCCGCCGCCGCGAGATGCGTTCGGTCGTCGACGCGCATTTCAGCGCTCTCGAAAAGTCGGACCTGCTCGACGGCATGGATTCCTTCTACCAGCGCGCGTACGCGCTCGTGAGCTCGTAGAAGGCGCGGGCCGCCTTCGACATCAAGGCCGAGCCGGCGAAGGTGCGCGACGCCTACGGCCGCAACCAGGCCGGGCAACGCATGCTGCTCGCGCGCCGCCTCGTCGAGGCGGGTGTGCGCTTCGTTTCCCTCACGTACGGCAGCTGGGATCACCACGACAACATCAAGCGCGCGAACGGCACCCAGATGCCGAACTTCGACAAGGCCTACGCCACGCTGATCCGCGACCTTGAGCAACGCGGGTTGCTAGACTCGACCCTCGTCGTGGTGAGCACCGAGTTCGGCCGCACCCCCAAGATCAACGGCACCGCGGGTCGCGATCATTGGCCCAAGGTGTTCAGCGTCGCGCTGGCCGGCGGTGGTGTGAAGCGCGGCTTTGTCCACGGCGCCTCCGACGGCACCGGGGCGGAACCGGACTCGGACCCGATGGGCGTCGAGGATTTCGCGGCCACGGTCTTTCACCAGATCGGCATCGATCCGGCGCGCCAGATCATGACGCCCGGCGGGCGTCCGCAGTACATCGTCAAGGACGGCAGGGTCGTCCGCGAAATCCTCGCCTGAGTGATGTTCCCGGCGGTTTCGAGACCCGGTGGCCTTGTGAGGATCCTCGGCCTGGCGGTGGTGTTTGCCGCGAGCGCGGGAGCCGTGGCTCCTGTTCTGAATCTCGCGGAACCCTCCGGAGCGAAACGCGGCACCACCTTGGAGGTTCGCCTGCGGGGCGACCGGTTGGCCGATGCGGAGGAGATCCTGCTCTACCGTCCGGGCATTCGGGTCGAGGAGATCACCAGTAAGACCGGGCGCGAAGTGAAGGTGCGGCTGCGGATCGAGCCCGATTGCACGCTGGGCGAGCATTTCCTGCGAGTGCGCACCTCGACGGGCGTTTCGGCGCTTCGGATGTTTTTTGTCGGGCCCTTCGACCCCATCGACGAACGGGAGCCGAACGACAAAGCCGCCGCGGCGCAAAAGATCGCGCTCAACACGACGGTGCAGGGAACGCTGGCGGCGGAGGATGAGGACTGGTTCGCCGTCGAGGTCGCGGCCGGACAGCGGATCTCCGCGGAGGTCGAGGGGGCGCGGCTTGGTCGAACGATGTTGGATCCGGTGCTGGTGCTGCGCGATCCCACGGGGCGAGTGCTGGCGAAGTCGGATGACACACCGTTGCTCGGCCACGATGCGCATCTCTCCGTCGTCGCGCCGGCCGCCGGAACGTACACGGTTCAGCTGCGTGACGCCGTGTACAGCGGCGTTCACGCCTACCGGCTCCATGTCGGGGATTTTCCGCGGCCCGCCGTTCTCTTTCCTCCTGGAGGGCAGGCAGGATCTCGGCTGGCGGTGCGTTTTCTGGGCGGGGCGGGGGAGGAGGCGCGTCGGGAGATCACCTTGCCGCAGGAGCCGGTTGATCGTTTTGCCGTCACGCCCACGGCCGACCAGACGCCTCCCGCGCCCAATTGGCTGCGCGTTTCGCCGTTCCCCAACGCGCCTTCGGTCGAGGCCGGTCGTACCCGGGAGACCGCCGCCAAGATCGACGCCACCGTTCCTTTCGCCTTCAACGGCATCATCGCCGGCGCCGAACAGCCGGCCTTCGTGCGCTTCGCCGCGCGGAAGGACCAGCATCTCGAGTTTCAGGTCATCGCGCGGCGGGTGGGGTCGCCGCTTGATCCGGTGGTCACAGTCTTCGGACCGAAGGGTAACACGCTCGGCTCCAATGACGACGCCGCCGGGCATCCGGACAGCTCGGTGCGCGTGCGCATCCCCGAGGATGCGGAGTACACGGTCCGCGTCGCCGACCAGCTTGGACGCGGTGGTCCGTTGCACGTTTACCGGTTGGAGGTCATGGAGGTCGTTCCCTCCGTGGCGCTGAAAGTTCCCGACACTGCGCGCTACGATTACGAGACTCGGAAATCCATCGTGGTCCCGCGTGGCAACCGGTTCGCGCTGCTGCTGAACGTCACGCGCGACGGCTACAACGGGGACCTGCGCCTGCGTTTCGACGGACTGCCCGCGGGAATCACGGCGGAGGATTGCGTCGTGGGTTCCGGGGTTTCCGCCGTGCCCATCGTCTTTTCGGCCGCGCCTGAGGCGGTGGTGGCTGGGAATCTCCTGGCGCCGCGGGTCGAGCCGGTGAAGGAAGGCGAGCCCGGCGTCCGCAGCAGCTTCCGCCATACGGTCGACTGGGTGCGGATCCAAAACGATACCGTGTATGTGCGCTCCGAAGTCGATCGCATCGCGGCCGCTGTGGTGGAGGCCGTGCCGTATCAGGTGAGTGTAAAAGCCCCTGGGGTTCCCTTGGTGCAGAGTGGCGAAACCGAGTTGGCCGTCACCGCCACGCGCGAGGCGGGCTTCGAGGAGCCGATCACCGTGAAACTTCTGTGGAGCCCGCCGGGCGTCAGCGCTTTGCCCGAGGTGGTCATCCCCAAGGGCAAGACGGAGGTCACTTACAAGTTGAGCTCCTCGGCCCGCGCGGAAACACGCCGCTCGCCGCTCGTGGTCGTCGCCAGCGCGACGGTCAACGGGGGAGCGGCTTGGGTTTCGTCGCCGGCGGTGCCGCTCGAGGTCGCGCCCGCGTTTCTCACGGGTCGCATGGAGCTGGCCAAGGTGGAGCAGGGGAAGACCGGCCGCATGGTGTGCGCGCTGGAGGTGAAGACTCCCTTTGAAGGCGAAGCCGAGGCGCGCCTCGCCGGCCTGCCCGAGGGGGTTTCCGCTGCGCCGGTCATGATCCGAGCCGACAGCCGCGAGGCCGTCTTCGAGATTGTGACGTTGGAGAAAAGTCCCGTCGGCTCGCATAAGAACGTTTCGTGCCGCGTGACCATCCGGCAGGCCGGCGAACCGATGTTGCACGTCATCGCTCCCGGCAGTGTGCTGCGGATCGACGCGCCGCGCCGCGCGCCGGCACTTGTCGCCGCGGATCCCGCGCGTGCTTCCCCATGAAACCGGTCCCGTTGAGAATCCTCCGGGTTTTGTTCTCCGGGCTGCCCTTCGTCTTGTGCGCCGTCCCCTTGGCGGCGGCCTCGCTCATCGAGGTGCGCGTGCATCCGGGCGCCATCAGCCTCGAGGGCAGCGGCGACCGGCAGTCGTTCATCGTGCAGGCGCTGTTCGACGACGGCGTGACGCGCGACGTGACCGCGGAGTCTTCTGTTTCCGTCGCCGATAAACGCATCGCCGGTTTATCGGCGGCCACTATGGCGCCCGTGACCGACGGGCGAACGGAGCTGCGCGTCAAATTCAAGGGACGCTCCGTAGTCGTGCCCGTGACGGTCGCCCGCGCCAAGGTCGCGGACGCGATCAGTTTCACCAAGGACGTGATGCCGGTGCTCACCAAGGCCGGCTGCAACTCCGGCGGTTGCCACGGTGCCTCCCGTGGCAAGGATGGCTTCCGGCTCTCGCTCTTCGGTTACGATCCGGAGGGGGACTATTTTCGCCTGACGCGCGAGTCGATCGGACGGCGCGTCAACCTCGCCCTGCCCGAGGAGAGCACGTTGCTAGAGAAGGCCGTCGGTGCGGTGCCCCACACGGGGGGCGAGCGTTTCAAGGCCGACAGCCCCCTTTACCGTACGTTGCTGGCGTGGATCGAGGCCGGTGCCCCGCGCGACGCTGCGGCCGCTCCGGCGGTGATCCGGCTCGAGGCGCATCCGCTCCAGTCGGTCATTGAGGGAGTCGGCGAGGGGCAGCAGTTCAACGTGCGTGCGGTTTACGCCGACGGCAGCGACCGCGACGTCACGACGCTGGCCGCCTATTTCAGTAACAACGACGCGGTGGCGAAGGTGTCGGAATCAGGACGGGTCTCCGCCTTGGCGCGCGGTGAGGCGTTTATCACCGTGCGCTACGAGGGGCTGGCCGTCGGGGCGCAGGTGCTGGCGATCCCGCGGGACCTTCGCTTCCGCTGGCCGAAGGTCGAGGAGCGCAACTTTATCGACACGCTGGTGCACGCGAAGCTGCGGCGGTTGAGGGTGGCGCCGGCGGAGGTCGGCGACGATGCGACGTTCCTGCGCCGAGCGAGCATTGATCTGGCCGGGGTGCTGCCGTCTCCGGAACGCGTGCGGTCGTTCCTCGCGGACCGTTCGCCTGGCAAGCGTGCGGTATTGGTGGACGAATTGCTCGCGAGCCCGGGCTTTAACGACCTCTGGGTGATGAAGTGGGCGGAGTTGCTGCAGATCCGGAGTGCCGACCAGCAGGTGCAGATGAGTGCGAAGTCCGCCGCGCAGTACTACGAGTGGCTGGAGGGGCAGATCACGGGCTCGGTGCCGGCCGACGCCATGGTGCGTTCGCTGCTCACCGCGACCGGTCCCAGCTTCGAGGAGCCCGCCGCCAATTTCTACAAGGTCGAGCGCGACCCGCTGAAGCTCTCGGAAAACGTCGCGCAGGCTTTTCTCGGGGTGCGCACCCAGTGCGCGCAATGCCACAACCATCCGTTCGATCGCTGGACGATGAACGACTATTACGGCTTCGCCGCGTTTTTCGCGCAGGTTGGACGCAAACCGGGTGAGGATCCGCGCGAGGCGGTCATCTACAACGGCGCCAGCGGCGGAGTACGGCATCCGGTCGGCGGCAAGGACGTCGCACCGCGGTTCCTCGGCGGCGCGCAGCCGGAGATTCCCAAGGGCGGCGACCGCCGGCGCGTGCTCTCCGACTGGCTCACCGCGCCGGACAATCCCTATTTCGCCCGCAATCTGGCGAACTGGATCTGGGCCCACTTCCTCGGGATCGGGATCATCGACCCCGTCGATGACGTGCGGGTGAGCAATCCACCGTCCAATCCCGAGCTGCTCGACGCGCTCGCGGCGAAGCTCGTCGAGTACCGCTACGACTTCCGGCGGCTGATCCGCGACATCTGCAACTCCCGCACCTACCAACTCGCCGCGGCGCGGGAGCCCTCGGGCGATGACCGGAATTTCGCCGCCGGCCGCGTCCGGCGCATCCGCGCGGAGGTGCTGCTCGACGCGATCGGCGGCATCACGGGCTCCACGGAGAAGTTCCGGGGCCAGGCCCCGGGCACACGCGCCGTGGAGATCGCCGACGGCCGCACGAGCAATTATTTTCTCACGACCTTCGGCCGCGCCACGCGAGAGACGCCGTGCTCCTGCGAGGTGAAGATGGAGCCGAACCTTTCCCAGGCGCTGCATCTGCTCAACGGCGACACGATCAATTCGAAGATCAATTCCGGCGGACTGGTCGCCCGCTGGCTCAAGGAGGGTCGCTCGCGTGCGTCGATCACCGAGGAACTCTACTTGCGCGTGCTCGGCCGGCCGCCGTCCGGAGCCGAGCTGGAGCGTCTGGGTGCTTTCTTCGGCGACGGGAAGCGGGAAACGGACGTGCTCAACGATCTGTTCTGGTCGCTGCTCAACGCCAAGGAGTTTGTCTTTAACC
>JBEGJD010000013.1:0-3969 GCA_041184765.1 Verrucomicrobiota bacterium
GCAGCAGGCCTTTTACGCGCAGGGATGGGTGGTTCATAGGGTCGCGGAAAAACTCCGGAGCACGAACCGGGTGTCAACGCCGCCCACGGACTGCGCGGAGCTTTGTTCTGTGGCAGCCCGCCTCCGCCAAGCCTTCGGCGAGCAATCAGCCAAGGCGGTTCCGAACCGCCTTCATCCGTGTCGATTTGCGTCCATCCGTGACTGAACCCCCGCGGAGCGCTTCAGGAGAGCCTTCGGCGGTACGTCTTTCGTCATGGTCCGCGGCGGGCGGCCGCGGCTACACGGGATGACCTTCGGCCGGAAATACCGGACCGACTTTCGTCACGAAACGCGTGCGATGTAGCCGAGGACGCCACCCCTCGGATCGTCGGAAATTACTCCCGCTGATTCCCTTTCGCTCCCTCTCGCTTTTCCTCGTCCCCCCGGCGCGGCGGAACGGCGCCGGGATTCAGCGCGGCTGGTTGGCCTTCATCACGTCGGCGATCGATACGGGCGCGCCGCCGCGGCGCTTGCTCTCGTCGGCCGCCTCCATGAAGGCCATGATCTCGACGGTCTCCTCCGGCGTGACCGGCGCGACGCGGGTCTGGAAAAACTTCACCACTTCCTTCAGCAGCGGGCTGTAGTTCACCTTCAGTTCGGGCGAGACGACGGCGTTGGAGCCGAACACCGTGAGACCGTAGGCGCCCTTTGTGTTGCGGTTGCCGCGCATCGTGCCCACGCGGCCGTCGGACCAGACGCCGGTGACGACATCGACATTGGGCGTGTGGGTGCGGACGATCGTCTGGCAGCCGCGGCCCATGACGGTGTAAAGGGCCTCCACGGCGTGGATACCGTACCAGTACAAGTCGGGATGATGGGGCTCGAGCTCGCAGGGGCCGAAGGTGCTGGCGCCGCGGAGCTCACCGACCTTCATGCCCTGCGTCGCGATCTGCACCGACTGGCGCAGCGAGGAGGAGCTGAAGACGGGTGTGTTGTGCTTCTGGGCGAGCGCGTAGATCTCGATGGCGTCGCGGAGGGAGCCGCCTACCGGCTTGTCGATGAACGTCGGCTTGCCGCTCGGCAGCACGTCGCGCGCGTACATCAGGTGCGGCCGGCCATCGACGCTCTCGATCATGACCGCGTCCACGTTCTTCACCAATTCGGGGACGCTGTCGTAGAGCTTGATCCCGGGGTACTTCAGCAGGTCCGCGGTGTAGCCCTCGACGCGGCTGGCGCTCGAGGGGATGTCGGCGCTGCCGCCCTTGAAAACCGCGACGACGCGCGCCCCGGGCACATGATCCTTCGCCGCCGGGTCGTTGAGTGTCTTCGTGAAGGCGATGACGTGCGACGTGTCCAAACCGATCAGGCCAACGCGGATCTCAGCGGCGTGCAGGGCCGGGGCGATGAGGGCTGTCAGGAGCAGGGCGAGCAGACGCTGGGGGTTTTTCATGGAAGTCGGTTGAGGTTCGTGTCGCGGAAGCGGGGGAAGGGTTGCCGGAAGCCGCGGACGTTGAAAACGCCGAAGTTTCCGCAGCTGCGGATCCGGTTTTGTTGCCGCGGATCGGCTCCGGCGGTGCGGCTCACGCCAGCCAGCGGTCGAGGTGGCCGGCGACAAAGGCGTCGTCGACCAGCCACGGGTAGGCGGAGGCGATGCGCGTGATCTCCCGCGCCTGGCCGGGCGAGAGTCGCTCGTGCGGGTCGAGGCACGCGTTGGTCGCGAACAGTCCCTGGCGCCGCAGCACCTCATGGATGCCCGGCAGGCAGCCGGCGAAACCGTGGGCGGCGTCGAAGATCGCGGCGTTGGCGTCGGTGAGCGCCGCGTTGCGCCCGAGCCACGCCGCCGGGAGCGATCCGCGCCGACGGGCCCGCTTCACCTCGGTCAGAAGAGCCACCGCTCGCTCGGTCCAGACGCCCCATTGTCCGAGCAGTCCTCCGGTGATGTAACGCGTGCGTCCGCCGAAGGTGAAAGGCGTGAGCAGGTCGCCGATGATGTTGTCGTCGTTGCCGGTGTAGAGCGCGACGTCATCGCGTCCTGCCTCCAGCACCGCGCGCACGACGTCGATCGTGCGGTAGCGATGGAACGGCGCGATCTTGATGGCGACCACCTCCGGGATCTCGGCGAACCGCTGCCAGAACGCGTGGCTGAGCACGCGGCCGCCCACCGCGGGCTGCAGGTAGAAACCAACCAACGGGATCTCGCGCGCGACCGCCCGGCAATGCGCGAGCACCGCGCGTTCGTCGTCACGTGCCCACGCCCCGAGGCTCAGCAGTCCGGCGTCGTAGCCGAGACCCGCGGCCGTGCGCGCTTCCCGCACCGCCTGTGTCGTCCGGCCGCAAAGGCCGGCGATGAGCGCGAAGGGCGTCCGGCCGCGGCGCCACGAACGCGCCTCCGCGGCGGCCAGGGAAAGCACGGGCTTGAAGAGGCCGTGTCGCGGATCGCGGATCGCGAATTGCGTGGAGTGCACACCGACCGCGAGGCCTCCCGCTCCCGCGTCGACATAGTAGCGGACCACGGCGCGCTGGCGCCGTTCTTCCCAGCGGCGATCGCGACCGAGCGCCAGCGGCAACGCGGGGATCACCTGACCCTCGAGCAGATGGGCGCGGAGCGAGGAGGGCATGACTCAGAAATTACCGTCGCGGCTCTCGAAGCCGGTTGGCTTCCCCCAGTTGCCGCCGCCGGCGACCAGCCATGCCGCGATCCAGCGCTGCATTTGCTCGACCGATGTGGGCGGCTTCCCGAACCGGCGGTGGGACGCCGCGGCGTTGTTGAGCCACGCCGTGGCGGCCTCCGCGCCCGTGAAGCGCACGGGGCGGCCGAGGAGTTTGCCGAAGTTTTCCGCCAGCCTCCGCACGGACAGGGTCTCCGCGCCGGTGATGTTCACCGGGGCCGGCGGCCTCGACGCGAGATCGAGCGCGCGGATCACGTGTTCCACTGCGTCGCGTTGCCAGATCACGTTCACGTGTCCGGTCGTCACGTCCACCGGCTCGCCCTGGAAAACCCGGCGCGCGATGTCGACCAGCAGGCCGTAGCGGAACTCCACCGAGTAGTTGAGACGGATCAGCGCCACACGTGTGCCGTGCCGGCGCGAGACGTCGGCGAACGAATCCTCGCGGCCGAGGCACGAGAGCGCGTAGTCGCCGACTGGCGCTGGCGGGGTCTCCTCAGTCGCGCCGCCGCTCGCCGGGGTCACGAAGGGATACACGCAGCCGGTGGAAAACGCCACGATGCGCGCGGAGCGGAAGCGTTCACCCACGCGCCGCGGGAGCTCGACATTGACGCGCCGCAACAGCTCCGCCGCCGCCGCCGTGCCGAACTTCACGCCGGCGAGGAAGAAAACCGTCGCGGCTTCCGGCAGGGCGGCGAGTTGGGCCTCGTCCTCCAGGTCGGCCGCCAGCGTGGCGACGCCTTGCCGCGTGAAATCTTCGCGGTCGCGCAGGGTGCGGAAGCGCGACACCGCCACCAGATCGTCGGCGCGACCCAGCGACGCCAACGCACGTTGCAGCATCACGGAAAGGTGTAGTCCCATTTTCCCGCCGGCGCCCAGCACGAGCACGCGGCCCGGCGCCCGGGCGAGCACCGCGGTAACGGCGGGCGAGGATTCACTGAGGAACGAGTCGATTTCCTCCGGCGCACAGGGCAGGCCGGGATCGGCTTCGGCGGGCGGCATGGGCGGCGAGTGGCTAGGTCGTGAACCCGCTCGCGCAAGCCGAATCTTCCCCGCAAGGTGCGCCCATGCCGCGTTCGCCGGAATCCCCCGCCGCCCTGCTCGCCGCCATGGTCGCCATCCCCAGCGTGAACCCCGGCGGAGATCCGGGCGACTCCACGCCCGGCGAGGCCGCCTACGGGGCGTGGCTGGCCGACCATCTTCGCGGGCTCGGCGCCGACGTTTCGGTGCGTCCGCTCGCGCCGGGCCGGCCCAATGTGATCGGGGTCTTCGAGCCGTCGCGTCGCGCTGAAGCCACGGTGGTTTTCGCGCCGCACCTCGACAC
>JBEGJD010000014.1:0-3519 GCA_041184765.1 Verrucomicrobiota bacterium
CCCGGACGTCCGTTCGCGGTGGCGCTCCGGCTGCAGCATAAGGAGCACTGGCACACCTACTGGATCAATCCCGGCACGGGTCTCGCCACCTCCTTGGCATGGAAGCTCCCTGCGGGGTGGAAGGCGGGTGAGATTCTCTGGCCCGCGCCGATGGTGTTGCGCGACAAGAAGGGCAACGTGGTCGGCAACGGCTACGAAGGTGACTTGCTCCTTCCCGTCATGCTCACCCCGCCGGCCGACCTGAAGCCCGGCGCCCGCGTGGACCTGAAGGCGACGGCCGACTGGCTGATGTGCGAGGACGTCTGCATCCCCGGGAACGCCGAGGTGTCGCTTTCGTTACCCGTGGCGGCGGAAGCGCCGGCTCCCGCGCCGGAGTGGGGCACGCGGATCGGAACGGTGCTGGCAAGGCTGCCGCGCGCGGAAGCCGCGTGGGCTGTTTCTGCTGCACGGGCTGGTGGCGACATCACGCTGATGATTCGCACCGCAGGTGGAGCGGCGCCGGTGCACGCGCCGGGTGCGCTCCATTTCTTCGCGGCTGACGGACTAGTGGCCTATGATCTGCCGCAGGTGCTTTCGACGGAAGGCGGGGTCTACACGCTGAAGCTAAAGGCGGATGCCTCCGCGCCGGCGGATGCAAAGCGTCTCGTCGGTGTGGTGACGGCGGCCAATGGCTGGAAGGCCGACGGCACGCTGCCCGGTCTTGCGGTGGATGTCGCTTTTGCGGCGGCGCCGGCGGTATCCGCGGCCAAGGCGCCGGTGACTCCCGCGCCAAGCAACGCGGCGCCGGCCGCTGCGGCGGGTTCGCTGGCGGGCACGCTGCTGCTCGCGTTCCTCGGTGGCTTGATCCTGAACCTGATGCCCTGCGTGTTCCCGGTGCTGGGAATCAAGATCCTCGGTTTCGTGAATCAAGCCGGTCACCAGCGCGGCCGGATCGTCGCGCACGGTCTGGTTTTCACCGGCGGCGTGCTGGCCTCGTTCTGGCTGCTGGCTGGAGCGTTGGCGGTGCTGCGGGCGGGCGGTGATCAGCTCGGCTGGGGCTTCCAGCTGCAGTCGGCGCCGTTCGTCTACGGGCTGGCGGTGCTGCTGCTGGTGTTCGGCATGAACATGAGCGGTGTCTTCGAGTTCGGCCTTTCGGCGACCGCGGTAGGTGGAGAGCTGCAGATGAAATCGGGCTACGCGGGCTCCTTCTTCACGGGTGTGCTGGCGACGGTGGTGGCGACGCCGTGCAGCGCGCCATTCCTCGCGCCGGCGCTCGGCGCGGCGCTCGCGGTGCCGCCTTTGGAGTCGTTCGCGATCTTCACGTCGATCGCGGTCGGGCTTTCCACGCCGTACCTGCTCCTCTCGATCTTTCCCGGCGCCGTGAAGGTGCTGCCTCGGCCCGGCGCGTGGATGGAAACCTTCAAGCAATTCATGGCCTTCCCGCTCTATGGCACGGTGGGCTATCTCGTCTGGGTGCTCGCGGCGCAGACGAGCGAGGAAGGCTTTCTCTGGACACTGCTGAGCCTCGCGGTGATCGCGCTCGCGGTGTGGATCTACGGCCGCTGGAACGCGCCCGGTGCCTCCGCGGGGCGCGCCCGTTTCGGGGTCGTCGGTTTGGTCGTGGTCGGCGCGGCGGGCCTTTGGCTCGGCTGGCCGCGACCCGTGAACGCAACCGCGGCACCGGCGGCCGGACAGCCCCCGGCCGTGGTATGGGACGCCTGGAGCCCCGAGGCGGTGGCGAAGCTCCGTGCCGAGGGGCGCGTCATCTACGTGGACTTCACCGCCCGCTGGTGCGCCACCTGCCAGACGAACAAGAAGATCGTCTTCGCATCCGACGAAGTGCTGCGGTACTTCGCCGAAAACCGCATCGCGACGCTCCGCGCGGACTGGACTAACAAGGACCCGCGCATCACCGCCGAGCTCGCGCGCTTCCAGCGCTCCGCCGTCCCCTTCAATGTGATCTGGAAACCCGGCCGCGAGGAGCCGGTTATCCTCCCCGAACTTCTCACCCCGGGCATGGTGCTCGACGCCCTGCGGGGAAAGTGACGCGCGGATCCAGCCGGGCCGTTTTACTTCACGGCGGAGGCGCGTAAGCTGGGGTGTTCCCGGAAACGCCGGCGCCGCGTCGCGGCCGGCGGCTCCGGCCGCCCAAGCGCGACGCGAAAGATCGACCAAGGAGGATGTATGGTTGCCAACCGGTTGTTCCACTACCTCGATGAGCACGGGGTGAAATACGTGACCACCCGTCACTCGCCCGCGTTCACGGCCGCGGAGGTCGCGGTGTCGGCGCACGTCGCCACCCGCAGCTTCGCCAAGACGGTCGTGATCAAGGTCGACGACGTGCCGGCGATGCTGGTTTTACCCGCCAACCGCCGGATCCTGATCCACGAACTCCGGGAAATGCTGGAGAACGAGAACGTGAAGCTCGCGACCGAGCGGGAGATGCAGGAGTACTTCCCGGATTGCGAGGTCGGGGCGATGCCACCGCTGGGACCGCTGTACGGGTTGAAGGTCCACGTGACCGCCGGGCTGACGCACGAGCGCGACATCACGTTCAACGCCGGCTCCCACACGGAGACCGTGACGATGGCCTACGCCGACTTCGAGCGGCTGGTCCATCCGGCCGTGATCGACCTCGTGACCGCCTGAGCGGCGATCACGGGATTTGTCAGGTCAGGGAGTAAAAAGGCGCCGCCTTCTTTTGGCGGTCGCCCGCCTTCAGCGCTTGATCGGTCCCGGGGGCGGAGGCGGGAGGGCTTGGCCCTTCGTCTTCAGTTCCTCGAGGATCACCTCGATCGCCTTGTCGAGTTGCTGGTCCTCGCCGCGGAATTCGCGGGCGGGGTCGTTATCCACGACGATGTCGGGTTCGACGCCCTGGCCCTCGATGATCCAGTTGCGGCCGTCCTTGGAGTAGGGGGCGAACTCCGGCTTGCGCAGCTCGCCGCCGTCGATGAACGGCAGGGAATTGCTGATGCCGACCACTCCGCCCCAGGAGCGCTTGCCGATGAGCTTGCCGAGCCCGTGCTCGCGGAAACGGTAGGGGAAGAGGTCGCCGTCGGAGGCGGAGTATTCGTTGAGGAGCGTGACCTTGGGTCCGAGCAGCATCTGCGAGGGATTGGTGGAAGGCGTGCCGCCGCGGCGGACGCTCACCATGGCGAGTTCGCGGCGGAGGCGCTCGATGATCTGCGGGGAGACGTTGCCGCCGCCGTTGCCGCGCACGTCGATGATGAGCGCCTGGCGGTTGAGCTGCGGGTAGAAGCGGCGCACGAACTCGTTGAGGCCCTCCGGGCCCATGTCGGGGATGTGAAGGTAGCCGACCTTGCCGCCGGTCTTCGCGGCGACCTGATCGATGTTTCCCTGCACCCAGTTCTCGTAGTAGAGCGAGGCTTCGTCAGCGATCGGCACGATGGTGACGTCGCGCGCACCTTCCTCGACGGGACGCGAGTTCACCCGCAGCACCACCTGCTGGCCGGCGGTCCCGGCGAAAGCGTTGTAAAGGTTGTCGAGGTCCGCGGTGCGCTTGCCGTCGACCGCGAGGAT
>JBEGJD010000015.1:0-4043 GCA_041184765.1 Verrucomicrobiota bacterium
GCAGCGGATCGGGCACCTGCAGCGCGCTTCGGATCTCCCGTCGCCACGCGTCTTCCCGCTCAGAGGCGGGGATCGCGGCGACGAGTGGTCCGGCGAGGACCAAGAGGCGGAGTGCCAAGCTGAGGAACAAAGGCATAGGGCAGGGATGACGCGGAGTTCCCGATGGGACAGCCGCGGGGGATGATCGCGAGACAGCGGTCGCGGGGCGGGGAGGTCAACGCCTCCTTCCCTTACGCCGGACCCCGGGTTACGCCCCTCACTCGCCCTTCCCGTGGCGGTTCGGACCGCAACCGAGAAACCTGTTGCGGCGGTTGTAACGTTGCCGCTTCACTCACGTCCTTTCCCTCATGCCGTTTGCGCAACCCGGCTCCCGTCGCCGACTTCCCGTGCGCGGCTGCCGCGAGGCGGTCGCCAGCGGCTTCACGTTGCTGGAGCTCCTGACGGTGATCGCCGTGGTCGCGATCCTGGCCTCGATCGCCATCGGCGCGATCCGCGGGGCCAAGGAGCGCGGCATGATCGCCCGTACCCGCGGGGAGCTCGCGGCGCTGTCCTCCTCGCTGGAGCAGTTCAAGGCGCTGCATGGCGATTATCCGCAGACGGGTGGTTTTTCGCAGGCGCCAGCCACGCCGACCGCCACCGCTACTGGTCCAGGCAACCAGACCGCGCAGGCCAAACTCTTCAATGCCCTTACTGGCGCGTTCGGGGCTAAGTTGACGCCCGTAAGCGGGCCGAACCTGATCGAGGTCTCGCGGTTCACGGTCAACGGCACGCTCACCAACCAGTTCCTTATCCCCGTGAGCAACGGCCGCACGGCCCCGACCAAGGTCGAGCAGAACGCCTGCCTCGTTGATCCATGGGGGCGTCGCTACAGTTACTACTACAAGAACACCAACAACCCCGCCGGCTGGCAGGCCACGGGATACGTGCTTTATTCCGCGGGGGAAAAGGTCGCCGCCAACGGCACCCAGACCGCCCCCCTCAATCCCACGAGCGGCTTGCTGCTCGCCACGCAGACCGCCGAGATGCTCGACAACATCTACGCCAACTCCCCCTGACGCGATGATCCTCCGCGCCGCAACCCGCTCCCGCATCTCCGGCCGTTCCGCCGGCCTCACGCTCATCGAGCTGCTCACGGTGGTCGCCATCCTCGGCATCCTCGCCGCAATCATCGTGCCCACCACGTCCTCGGCGCGCACCGCCGCGAAGAAGGCCAAGACCCGCGGGCAATTCGCACAGTGGGGCGCCGCCATCGAGGCGTTCCGCCAGGAATACGGCTACTACCCGACCTTCGAGTCCACCGGTGCCGGCATGAACAAGGTCAACGGCAACACCGTCGGCGGCACCAACCTCGCCGCTGTGCATCGGTTCTACGAGACGCTCGTCGGCTCCCGTCGCGACGGCGCCGCGCTGCCCACCACGACCACCGGCACCCCGCCGCCTCCTCAGGCCCAGAACCCCCGCCGCATCCAGTTCATCACGTTCACGGAATCGGACATCGTGCCCGTCGCCACCACCGACGCCGCCCTGACCGCCAAGCGCGGGCTCATCCGCGACGCGTTCGACAACACCGACATTGCCGTGCTGGTCGACCGCAACCTCGACGGCGCGATCAAGATCGGCGGCACCGGTGGCGACAGCATCTCCACTGCGCCCACGGTTTCCCCGCCCGATAATACCGGCATCCGACTCGCGCCCCTCACGTCCGGCACCACACCCGACATCCCGACGGTGGCGCAAGGCGGCCTGCGCCTCGGGGTCGCGTTCTACTGCCTGCCGCCCGGGGCGCACACCGCCTCCGACTTCATCTTCAGTTGGAAATGACGGTCGGGTTCGAGAGCCGCGGCGAACCGCGGGCACGTCGCCGGGCCGGTTTCACGCTGGTCGAGCTCATGACGGTGATCGGCATCGTGATCATCCTCGCGGCCGGCGCGGGCATTGCCATCGCCGGCAGGGGAAGCGAAGGCGCCGCGCTCAGCAACGCGCAGAACACGGTGGCCAGTCTGGTCGGCCTCACGCGGGTGCAGGCGGCCCTGCATCAGACCAACACCCGGCTTCTCATCTACGCCCAGCAGCCGCCGGCCGCGAACGCGGACGCCATCAAGTACCTGCGCGCCCTCCAGGTGGTTCGCCTCGACACGCTGCCGAACGGCTCCACCGCGTGGGTCGCGGTGGGCGACCCTGAGCTGCTACCGGAGCCGATCTGCGTGGTGCCGCCCTCGCCGGTGCCCGTGAACCACCTCAACACCGGCGTCACGTGGCAGAACAACGCCGCTACCGGACCGGTCTCGACCCTTTCCACCCTCACGGGCTTCAGCTACCGCGGGCAATCGAACCTCAACGCGGCGCTCCAATTCTTCGGCAAGCAGGGCCAGAACGGCCGTATTCATTTCATCGAGTTCGCGCCGGATGGCACGGTGGTCTCCAACACCACGGGAAACCCGACGAAGATCGCGCTTACGACGGCGGTGCTCGGCATCAACGCGCTCCCGCGGTTCAACAACGCGAACAGCGTGCGCGGCCTTTTTATCCGGCGCAACGGGGCGGTCTCGATGGTCAATTCCGCGACCGGCTTCTGAACCATGCGCGCCAACGCCACCACGCCTGCCGTAGGACGCCGTCGCGCCGCGTTCTCGCTCATCGAAGTGATCGCCGCCGTGGTCATCTTCGCCGTCGGCATGATCTCGGTCCTCGGTCTCTACGGACCGCTCACGAAATCGGTCGCGGCGGTGAGCGATACCGACGCCGCCGCCCGCGTGGCCGATGCGGTTCGCGCGCGCCTGCGCCTGCTGTCGTTCGATCAGGCGGCGGCGCTGGTGCAGGACACGACGGTCGTGGCCCGCAAGGACGCCGACGGCGCCTATAATCCGAACGACGGCACACGTTACCCGGCCGTGATGTTTGGTCGCGCCGACGGCGACGTCGGGATCTACGACGCCGCCACCAATCGTCGCGCGTGGTTCACCACGACCGGTGTGCGCATGCTCGACGCTGACAAATTCTTCGAGATCGATCTCATCCGCAACGACACGCTCACGCCCAAGCCGGCGGCCGATTCCGCCACCGGCGCGGTACCGGCGGAGCTGCACATCGCCTACACGCTGCGCGTGCGCTGGCCCGCTTTCGTGCAGACGGCTCCGGGTGTCGCGGTGCAGGGCGGTCAGAACACGTCTGGCGGCGCGGTGCCGTTCGATCACGGTCGCAAGGGCGTCATCTTTTTTTCGGGGGTGATTTCGCGGTGAGCACCCAGACCCGCCCCATGGGGCGCCGCATCGCCGGCGCTTTCACCCTCGTCGAGGTGCTGGTCGCGGCCGGCATCACCGCGCTCATTGCCGGGTTCATCGCTGCAATCGTCGCCAGCGTCTCCACCTCCTGGTCGCGTTCTTCGACCCGCCTCGGCACCGACGCCCAGGCCCGCCTCATCCTCGACCAGATCCAACTCGACCTGCAGGGCGCGATCTTCCGCGACGATGGCAACACGTGGTTCGCGGCCGACATCCTGAACGCGGCCAGCGGGGGCGCCACGGGCATGTGGATCGTCGCCCCGCGCAACCCGAAGCCGGTGGGCGGGATTTCGCTCAACCTCACCGCGCCGGGAATTGCCCAGGCCCGTTTCGGCACCGCCGGGGTCTGGCTTCGTTTCTTCACGAGCGGCCGACCGGTCACCAACACCGCCGGCGCGGTCACAACCCCATCCGCTCCGGTCGCGGTCTCCTACCAGATCATCCGTCGCTATACCGCCACCAACCCGGCCAACACCAACACCGGCTACCTGCTCCATCGCGCCGAGGTGCGTCCGGGAGCCAACGGCACCAGCTCCACGTCTCGGCCGGGCGTGCTGGAGTCGGGGTATTCGATCAACGCCGCCGCCTACACCACCAGTTCGTCTTCAACCAACTCGGGCGCCGTGCTCGGCGACCCCCGGAGCGTCCAGGTGCCGGGCGCCGTCCGCACGCTCGACATGGTTTTCGGCGACAACGTCATTGATTTCGGCATCCGCGCCTACGTTCGCGATGCCTCCGCGCCCGGCGGCCTGCGGCTGATCT
>JBEGJD010000016.1:0-6169 GCA_041184765.1 Verrucomicrobiota bacterium
AGGTGACCGGCTGGGCGGCGGGCAGGGCGCGCGTGATCGCGGCGGCGATGCCGTCGTCGAGGAAGATCCGCGGCGAGGCGATCTCGAAGGCCCGCGCGGTTTCCAGCCAGGTGAGGGACAAGCCGTAATCGGGAAGGCGGACGACTCGCGGAAGTGTCGCGGCGGGTGCAGCTGTCGCGCGACGCGCATCGATCAACACGAGGTTGGCGCGGTCCGGCTGTTCCATCGCCTCCTGCAGCCGTGCTAAAGGTAGAAAGACCGTCGCGGCGGGTACCTGCGTGGCCTCGAGCGAGAAGCGTCCGAATGAGCCGGCGTTGACGATCGCCGCCACCGTGCAACGGAGCGTCTGCAGTGAGCTGTCGCCGCCGGCGATCGGCGCGCTGCCCGGTACAACGCCGGGGCGTTGCAGGCGGACGACGAGGGTGTCGCCGACCGTGACGTTGAGCTGCAATGCAAGCGTCTCGTTGACGGCGATGGCGGAGGCCGCGGGTGTGAACGCGACGCGGGCCGGCTCCGGAGCGAGCGCCCAGAAAGCGTCGGTGACACCCACGAGCTGGACCTTGGGCACGCGGGCTTGGGTGCGTGCGTGGACGACGTTGCCACGGGTGAGCAACGCCGGTGCGGCGGCGGACCCGGTGGCGGCGGCGACATCGCCGGCGAGCGCAGCCCGGAAAAAACGGTCGCCGGAGGTGAGGACATGCGTGGCCTGGCCGGTGCGCTCCGCTGCGATGCGGCGGAGCGACGCGCGGACGGAGTCGCCGGCGAAGAGGGCGCCGAGCAGCACCGTGGCGCCCAGGATGGCGCCGGCCAGCGTGCCCAGATGGGAGTACCGGTGGTGGGTGACGCTGCGTAGAAGATAACGGGTGACGTTCATGGCCGCGCGTCAGTCGACGAGCCTGCCGTCGGCGAGGCGGTAAGTACGGTTGAGGCGGCGGGCGAGGCCGGGATTATGGGTGACGACGACGAGGGCGACGTGGGCCGACTCCTGCGTGCGGAGAAACAAGTCGGCGATGCGCTCGCCGGTGGCCGGGTCGAGTGAGCCGGTGGGTTCGTCGGCGAGAATAAGCTTGGGCCGGTTGATGAGCGCGCGGGCGATGGCGACACGCAGTTGTTCGCCGCCGGAAAGTTGAAACGGCCGGTGCCCGAGGCGGTCCTGCAGTCCGACCTGAGCAAGCAGGGCCTCGGCGCGCGCGCGGGTTTCCGACTCGGGTTCCTCCCAGCCGCCGGCGAGCCGCGGCACGAGGACGTTCTCGAGCACGCTGCACTGCGGCAGCAGGTAGTGGAGCTGGAAGACGAATCCGATGGTGCGGTTGCGGAAGCGGGCCGCCGCGGCCGCGTCGAGTTTACCGAGTTCCTCGCCGCCGACGCGGATGGAGCCGGACGACGGCTGATCGAGGGCGCCGAGCAGGTTGAGCAAGGTGGTCTTGCCGCTGCCGGACGGACCGATGATCGCCGCGGATTCGCCGGCGCCGACGCGAAGATCGAGGTCGCGGAGCACGCTGACGGGGCCGGCCGGGGTTTCGTAGGCTTTGGAGACGCGGGACGCTTCGATCATGGCGGGAAGGGGATGCGGGAGGAGCGGGTGCGCAAACGGCGAAGGCGGGTTCGGGCGCGCGTGGTACCGGTGCGACCCAAAGGCAGGCCTACGCCGGCGGCACGCGAAAAAGCCGCGGCCCCGCGCCGGGAATGCCGGATCGCGGGGCCGCGAGATGAAACGCTAAGAGTGAAGGAGCCGCTCAGCGGCCGTAGCCGGAGGAGGGCTTGCCGTCCGCCTCGAGCTTGCCAGCGGCCCAAAGGGTGCCGCGGGCGACCAGGTCGAGATAGCGCGGGTCCTGCACGGTGTCGTTGTTGTGTCCGATCGTGGTGCAGAAGACGCGCGCCTTCTTGGGGCCGAACTCGTTCGTCCAGATGACCACGGCCTCGGCCTCCTTCTTGGTGCCGTCCTTCTTGTTGGTCTGCGTCTGGCGACCGCTCGCCAGCGAGGTGTGGCGGGGAAACGCTGAAGGCGGCTGCACGTTATTGTAGAGCTCCTCGTTGATGGTCGTCCAATTGGCGAGGCCCTTGGTGATCGGGTGGGAGGTGTTGGTGTAGGTGATGGCGACGGGCGACTGCGGACCGTGGCCGCTGGACTGCAGGCCGAGGAAATCGAACCAGAGCGCGCCGGGTGAGCCGGGGGCCTGCGGCCGGGCGAAATCCTTCACGACGCGATAGCTATGCATCGCGCAGTGGAGGGCGACACCCGGAGTGCCGTCGACGTGCGGCTTGAGGACGTTGGCGACCTGCGCGGGATCGTCGGCCGCGGCGGCGCACTCGTCGTGGATGACGAGGTCGTAGCCCTTGGCGTAGCCCGGGTTGGTGAGGCACTCGAGCGGCGGCTTGGTGCTCTTGTCGGGCGTGTGCAGGTGGTCGACGACCACGTTGATGCGCTTTTCCAGACCGGCCTTCAGGAGGTCTTTCTGGTTGGCGTAGTCGTGGCAGCAGCCGCCGGTGATGAGGAGAATCTTCAGCGGTTTGGTCGCGGGAGCGGCGCAAGCGACGGCCGCGAGGCCGGCGACGAACAAGGACGAGGCGAGTTTTCGGAGCAGGGGGCTCATGGTAGGGTGAATCGGGGTGAAGTGAGGACGCGGAGCGGACGCGGGGGACGCGAGAAAAAATCCTTTACCCGGCGCCGCTCCGCGGCGCCGGGAGGGAAAGGGAAAGCGAAAGGGAGTGAGGGAAAAAGCGGGTGCGAGGGGCGGAACCACGAAACACAGGAAGGGCGCTAAACTGAGCGGGGGCCCACGGAATTCCCAGCGTGGCTACGCCGCGCTGGGAGGGATGGGTGAAAGGGAAAGGGAGTGAGGGAGAAAGTGGCGTGGGCGAGGGGAATCGGGACGAGAAAACACGATTTCCGGGGATAGTTTCACGAGAGCCGCAGAACGGGGCGAATGCCTTGAGACACGCCTGCGTCCGGTTCCGTGTCTTTCCGCGTGTTCCGTGGGCCCATGCCGCTGCGTCCCCGAGCGTCATTACGCCGCTGCCCTGTGGTTAAATAGCCCTTTGATTCCAATCGGCGTCACTCGACGATCAGTACGCCGCGCATGATGCGCCAGTGGCCGGGGAAGGTGCAAAGGTACGGGTAGCGACCGGGCGCGGACGGCGCGTTGAAAACCAGCTCGGCACGACGCGTCGGTTCCACGAGCGGCGTCGCGTGCAGGACCTTGCGCGACGCGGGCACGTAGTGCTTGGCCATCGCTCCGGGATCGGACGCCATCGCATCGGCCAGGGCGCCTACCTCCTCGTCCGCGCCAGGGGCGACCAGCACGAGGTTGTGCGGCATCAGGTCGGGGTTCTCGAAGATCAGCCGCACCGGGGCGCCTGCTTTCACGCGAAGCTCGGTCGGCGCGAATTGCATCAGGCCGGGTGCGGCCTGGACGCGCAGCGCACCGCGGTCGGCGGACTCCGCGTTGTCCCACTCCGCGGCCCACGGCTTGAGGACGTCGGCGCTGGCGGCGATCCGGGCCCCGGGCAGCGGCTGGCCCGTCGGGTCGTGAAGGAACACGGGAGGCGGTTCGCCCTTGAGGCGGCGGAAGGCGGCCTCGATCTGGTTCAGGCCGCGGCGGAGAGGAATCTCGACCTGGTGCTCCGTGCTGTAGGGGCTTTCGGAGGAAAGCACCTGCACACCGTTGGCCTTCACGTCCAGGTAGCCGTGCTTCACGGCGAGCACGGCGGTCTGCGGGGTGTCGACCTGCAGGAACGTGCGGAACGTGCGCGTGGTGGTCGGGCGGTTTTTCGCCTTCCGCTTCTGTTCGGGGGTCGCGTAGGGATTGAGTTCGCCCTCGCCGGTCTCGCCGAGATCGAGCCAGTGGAGCAGGCGCGTCTCCGGCGCCACCGCGAGCACGGGCACGGAGCGGCTGACGCGCGACGCGGTGCCGACCGAGAGATCGGCGAGCATCTGTTTCTCGGCGTTTCCCGCCGCGTGCAGGTGGGCGAGTGCGGCGTCGATGCCCGGCCGCTGGGGTCGCAGGTGGGCGACCACGTTGATGGCGGCCATGCGCACCCGCGGATGCTCGTCGCCGCCGGCGCGTTCCAGGCGGGCGGCGAGGTCGGGCAAACGGTCGGCGGTGAACCGGAGCAGCATGACACCCGCGGCGCGCGTGAGCGGGTCGCTCGAGCCCGCCAGCGCGTCGAGCCACGCGGGCCGGACCTCGCCGGCGGCTGCGAGCACCCACGAGGCCTCGAGACGGGTTTGGAGACCCTCGGGGCTGTCCGGCGCGAGGGACGCGACCCGACGCTCCAGCCCGGGAATGGCCGCGGATCCGAGACGCCGCAGCGCGATGCGGGCGTGGTGGCGGACGAGGTTCTGCGGATGCGCGAGCAGCGCAGCCAGTTCCGGCGCGGAGGCGCCCTCGATGCGCGGCCAGTTGCGCGCGACGGGCTTGCCGGTGTGCGTCACGCGCCAGATGCGGCCGCGCTCGTGGTTCCATTGCGGGTCGCGCATCGCGTGCTGCGCGTGGCCGATGATCAGGCTGGAGAAGTCCGACACGTAGAGCGCGCCGTCCATGCCGAACTCCACGTCCACGGGGCGGAAGGTGCTGTTCTTGGAGCTCAGCACATCGAGGCGCGAGGCGGCGACGAGCGGGCCGTCGGTGGCCGACGCGCGCGAGAGCGAGACGGTGTAGCTGCCGAGCAACGCCGCGGTCGCGTAGCCCTGCTGGAGGTCGTCGGGGAAGTTCGGGCTCGAGATGACGCTCAGGCCCGAGCCCTTGGCGTAGTTGAGCACGGTGGCCGTGCCGTAGGGATGGAAGACACCGAGCGGCGTCCACACTTGGCCGAGACCGTCGATCAGGTGGCCGCCGCCGAAGCGCTGCAGCAGGTTGCCATATCGGTCGAACGAGACTTTCCAGGGGTTGGGCGTCATCGTGCGCCACTCCGGCGCGACGCGGCCGCTCCGCGAATCCAGGCGGTACGTGGTGGAGTCGATGCCGCGCACCACGCCGAAGGGCGTCTCGAACTGGGAGCGGTGGAAGACGCCGTCGGCGAAGATCACGAAACCCATCGGATCCGTGGCGACCATGCCGCCGTGGTGCGAGTCGGTGACGTCGACGCCGCGGAGCAACTCGGAGCGCGTGTCGGCGCGGCCGTCACCGTCGGTGTCGTTGAGCACGAGCAGGCGCGGCTGGGATGACACGATCACGCCGCGCTCGTGGAAGGCGACGCCGTCGAGCGCGTCGAAACCGTCCGCGAACACCGTGCAGGTGTCGGCGCGGCCGTCGCGATCGGTGTCCTCCAGGATGAGGATCTTGTCCGCCGGGCGTTCGCCCGGGATGGTGTGCGGGAACGAAGGCATGGTGACGACCCAGAGCCGCCCGCGGGCGTCGAAGCTCATCTGCACCGGGTTGCGCAGCTCGGGGAACTGCGTCTCGGAAGCGAAGAGGTTGACCGAGTAGCCATCGGCGACGACGAGTTCCTTCTGCAGGTCGGCGGGGGCGCGGACGGTGCCGCCGGGGAAGCGGTAGGGTGTTTCCTTGCCGGGCCCGAGGGGAGGCAGGGACGGCTCGGGGAAGTCGGCGAGCCGGGCGCCGGGCCGCGAGGCGACGCCGTGGAGGGATTCCTCGGCCTGGGCGAGGAGCTGGTGGTAGCGCGGCAACTCGGCGGCCGCCTCCTCGGGGCGCTTGCGCACGCCGTAGTAGAGCGCGGCGTTTTTCGGGCGGGTGAGTTCGGCGTTGTAGCCATGCTTGCGGGCGGCGGCCGCGGCCACCTCCTCGACGCGCGGCGGCTCGGCGGAGGTGAGACCACCGGAGCCGGCGAGTGCGCGGGCGATTACGGTGCCGAGCGCGCGGGAACCGTCGGCAGTGAGATGGATTCCCTGCTCGGTAAGTGGCCGCGGCGCCTTCGCGAAGGCCTCCGCGCTGGCGGTGAAGAGATCCACAAATTCCGCCCCGTGCGCGGCGGCGATCTCGCGCACGGCCGCGGCGTAGGCGGCGACGTCGGCACGCCGGGCGGCGGCGCGCGAATCCGAGCGCTCGTCGGGCGCCGTCGGCGCGAGCAACACCACGCGAGCGCCCGGATGCAGCCGGGCGACCTCGCGCAGGAACGTCTCGTAGTGGCGCCGGAAGTCGGGGAGCCCGGCGGGCCCGGCGAAAGCCTCGTTGGCGCCGAAACCGAGCACGACGACGTTGGCCGGCCA
>JBEGJD010000017.1:0-7284 GCA_041184765.1 Verrucomicrobiota bacterium
CCTTGCAACGTTCGATCTGACCCCGTTGCGCATCTCCCCTCGTGCGCACCGCTCCTTTTCCCCAGCGCCCCGCCCGCTCGGCCTCAACCCCACGCAGATTCGTGCCACCTCGGTCACGCTCCGCCCTTCAGCGCATTTTGAATACCCCATGAAGACCCTGTCCCCCGCCCACCGCTTGTCCCCCATGCGCAAGATCGCCGCCGCGTTTCTCCTCGTCCTGTCGGCCGGCCTGCTCTTTTCACCCGCGTCCGCCACGGCCGCGGAGACCGGCTCGCTCACCGGCACCGTCGGCAACATCGCCACCGGCCAGAACCTCGAGGGCGCCGAGGTTTCCCTCGCCCCGGGCGGCCGCACCACGCTGACACGGCGCGACGGCCGCTATGAGTTCACGGGGCTGGCCGCCGGCGCCTACACGGTCACCGCCACCTACGCCGGACTGGAGCGCGTCTCCACCCCGGTGAGCGTCACGGCCGGCGGCGTGACGACCCGCGACCTCGGCCTCACCTCCGCCGTGTACAAACTCGAGAAGTTCGTCGTCGAGGGGGAGCGTGAGGGCAACGCGCTCGCCATCACCGAGCGCCGCAACGCCGGCAACGTGAAGGACGTCATCTCCTCCGACGCGTTCGGCAACGTGGCCGACCTAAACCTAGGCAATTTCCTCCAGCGCATGCCCGGCGTGAGCAAGGAGGAGTCGGAAGGCGAGATCTACCTTGTTCGTATCCGCGGTGTGGATTCCAACCTCAACGCGGTGAGCATCGACGGCACGCGCGGGTCCAACGGATCGACCCGCAGCCTCAATCGCGGCTTCGAGATCGACAAGGTCCCCGCCGACTTCATCGAGACGATCGAGGTCACCAAGGCCGCCACGCCCGACATGGACGCCGACTCGATCGGCGGCAGCGTCAACCTCCGCACGAAGAGCGCGCTCGACCGCAAGGGCCGCCGCGCGACCTACAACTTCGGGAACTCCCTCAACCTGGACCAGAAGTCGTTCCGGCCGCTCTTCAGCCTGAGCTACTCCGACCTCTTCCGCGAGCGTTTCGGCCTGCTCCTCACCGCCAGCTACAACGAAAGCCACAAGCCGCGCGATCGCAGCAACCTGCTCTACGAGCAGACCACCGCGACCGACCGCCCGGTGTTCTTCACCGCGGCCAACTGGGGCCAGGACCAGCTGTAGCACAAGCGGCAGGGGCTCGGCGCGCGCCTTGATTACCGGCTGAGCGACGCCACGCGCGTTTATTTCAACGCCACCTACTCCTACTACGTCGACCAGCTCAATCGCCGGCAGCCAACTATCAGCACCGCCACGGCCGCCAACATCGTCTCCGTGACGGACACGGTGACCGAGACCCGCAACCTCACGTTCACCTTCAACCAGAACCGCCGCGAGCGCGACGTGCGCACGCTCAACTTCACGGTCGGAGGCGAGAACTCGCGGTTCCTCGGCGGCAAACTCGACTTCACGGCCAACTTCTCCCCCTCCCAAGGCGAGGAACGCCGCTTCATCCCGGCGCGCGCCGTCGCCGGCGTGGGCTTCCGCTTCGACCGCTCGCTCACCCACCGGCACTTCGTCGTCACGCAGACGAGCGGCCCTGACATCCTCGACCCGCGCAACTCGACGATGACGTCGCTCGACCTGCCGGAGATCTACAGCCGCGACGAGATCGTGGGCGCCCAGCTCAATTACCGCCGCGCCTTCGCCACTTCATGGCCGCTCGCGTTCAAGACCGGCCTGCGCTTCCGCGACCAGACCCGCCGGCGCGACCAGGAGCGCAACCTCTACAGTTACGTCGGCCCCAACGGCGTGGCCGGACCGGTCGGCACGGCGAACGACGATGATCTCGGCCGCTTCTTCGACCCGGGCTACACGCACGTCGCCTTCAACTACCCGCGCGGCTTACAGTTCATGAAGCTGCCCGAACTCCATGCCACGCTGCTGAACCAGCCGCAGCTTTTCCGGCGCACGGTCGCCACGAGCGTGCAGGACTCGATCCGCCTCGACTCACGGGCCGAGGAGACCGTCACCGCCGCTTATGTGCAGGGGGAAACCCGCTGGGGACGGCTGGGAGTCGTGACCGGGGTGCGCATGGAGGACACCCGCTTCACCGGGTCGGGGTTCAAGCAGGAACTCACCGCCGCCGAGCGCGCGCGCCGCGCTGCGTGGGTCGGCACCGTGACGGACGAGGAGCAGACCCGCCGCAGCCTCGCCGAATACGGCAACCGCACCCGGGCCGGCGGCGACTACCGCAACCTCTTCCCGAGCGTGCACCTGAAGTATTCCGCCACGCGCAACCTCATCGGCCGGCTCAGCTGGTCCACGGGCATCGGCCGGCCGAACTTCGGCCAGATCGTGCCGGACATGACCGTCAACAACGACAATCTCACTCTCACCTCCAATAACCCCGACCTGCGGCCGCAGCGCTCGCGGAACCTCGACGCGTCGCTTGAGTACTATTTCGAGCCCGCGGGGCTCGTCTCGCTCGGCGCGTTCGACAAGCGCCTGACCGATTTCATCTACCGCGCCGGCGTCGGCCGCGTTGATTCCACGAACAACATCTTCGGCCAGGAGTACGAGGGCTATCTGCTCACCACGGACCGCAACGGCGGCTCCGCCACGATCCGCGGGCTGGAATTCGCCTACAGCCAGCAATTCAGCCACCTGCCCGGCTTCTGGCGTGGTTTCGGTGCCTTCGCCAACATCACATGGCTGCAGACCGAGGGCGATTACGGAACCCCGGGCTCCACCCGCACCGGCGGCACCATCCCGCTCTTCACTCCGCGCACGGGCAACGTGGGTGTCTCCTACATCGCCCACGGCTGGACGATCCGCGTGAAGGTCAACCACATGTCCGACCGCCTCGAGACCTACAACGTCGACCCTTCGCGCCGCGTTTACGACAAGGGCAGCTCACCGGTGGACGTGAACCTCGCCTACGCGTTCAGCCGCCGGTTCAGCGTCTACGCGGACGTGATCAACGTCTTCAACGTCGGCACCAATCACCAGTACACCTACATCCGCGATCGCGCGACGCGGAATGACCTCTACACGACGGTCATAAAATTCGGAGTGAGCGGCAGCTTCTGAGCCGACCCTCCCATCTCTAGCTCCCGCCCGGAGAAGGCCATCCCACCCTCTTATCCCCGGGATGCCCGCGCTCCCCAGAATTCCGTGGACAAGGCGCGTGGGGTGCATCTCCTTCGCCGGCATGTCCCAGCAGGAAAAGAAGTCCGTCACGCCCGCCTCAATCGCCGTGGACGCGATCCTCGTCGTCGCGTTCTTCCTTTTCATCTACACGGTGGTCGCGCCCCATGTTCCGTCGAATGACGGGCGCATGATCAAACTCTGGGGAGGACTCACCGCCGCGTGCATGTCGGGTGTCTTCTGGCTCTGCATCCAGATGTTCCGCGTGGTGCTGCGCGCTCAGCGCGAAGCCCGTCGCAAGTAATCCCAAGCCGCCCGGGGCCTGTCGCATCACGGTTGCGGTTGCGAGTCAGGCTACTCCGGTTATCATCGCCGGAATCAGAAACCACCATGGCATCCGGCGAAAAGGACTCCCTCTTCCCGCGCGCCCTGTCAGCGCGCCTCGCGCTGCTGCTGTCCGGGCTGCTGCTCGGCGGCTGCGCCACCACCCATGAGCTGAAGATCGACTCGATCGCCAAGCCGCGGGCTGCCGACGCCATCTCTTACGAGATCCGCAACAAGAACCCCCTCGTGGCGGATGACTCGCTCCGCTTCAAGGAAGCCGCCGGGTTTGTGAAAACCGCCCTATCCGGGCGCGGCATGTACGAGGCCCCTCCCAATACCAAGGCCGACATGATCGTCGATGTGGACTACGGAGTGAGCCCGCCGAAGATTAAACAGGAGATGGTTTCAGAGCCCGTGTACGTGACCGTGCCGGGCCAGGTGCGCATGGAGCGCATCCAGGTCGGCACCGACTCGCAGGGCCGGCCGGTCTACCAGACGGTGACGGTGCAGGACCCGCCCACCACCCAGTTCGCCGGCTTCCGCGAGTACATGGTCACCGTCACCGTGTACGAAAAGTACCTCAAAATGTCGGCCCGCGAGAACAAGGAAGCGACCGAAGGTAGACCGGTGCAGGAAATCTGGACCGTCGACGTGACCAGCGAGGGCGAGAGCCGCGACGTGCGCAAGCACCTGCCCATCCTCGTCGCCGCCAGCATCGATTACGTCGGTAAGGATTCGCAGGGCCAGAAGACGATCCGACTGAAGGACAACTCGAGTGACATCGCCTTCGTGAAGAAGGGCATGTGACGGCAGGTCGAGACGCTTGAGTCACGCCGCCAGGGCGTGGCAGGCGCGGGCGAGTTGTTCGTCGGACACGATTCCGCCGCGACCGAGCGACCACAACACCTCCGGTTCCCATAGGGCCGAGCGCAGGGGCTCAAGCAGACGTCGCGGAAGATCGGGGTCGGCGACGCGCCGCAGGATCTCGAGGGTCTGGCGAGACGCCGGCAGCCCGAGCCACTGCAACAGCCCGAAAACACCCTCGCGCTCATAAACCGCCGAGATTTCGCCCCAGGCCGCTCCCTCCCCACCCCTCAGGTCGCGATGGGCGATGAGGAAGGCCACCAGGGCCGGCGTGTGCATGAGCTCTCCCGCGAGTTCCGGGCAACGGGTCAGGGCGAACAACGCCGACATCCGACTGAACGCGAAGCGACCGAGGAAGGCCGCGACTTCGGCAGGGACGAACTCCAGATACCGCCGCCAGCGGGCCGGACTGACACCGAGCGCGGCCGAAGCCAGGGCCGCCTCGCCGGGCGCGGCTTCTGACCAGCGGCCCGGGGCTTCCTCCACAAGGAACATGACCTCGGGCCAGGCGGTGACGCGCCAGCGGAGGCCGTCGTGGACCCAAGTGAGATCAGGAGAGAGGGCGGAGACCGGGGCGAGGCGGGATTTCATGACGTTAAGTTAGCACCCCGGGTGGGACATTACTTGTCCCAGCCTAAAAAACCTGTTTCGTGCAATCTATGCCGGCCCACGCCCAGCTTTCCCGTCCGCCCATCGAGCGCATGCTCCGCATCCACGAGGAGCTCCGCCGCGGCGCCTTCACCAATTGCACGAAGCTCGCGGAGCGCCTCGAGGTCTCGCGCAAGACGATCGTGCGCGACATCGCCTTCATGCGCGACCGGCTCGATCTGCCGATCGAGTTCGACCCACGCATCAACGCGTACCGCTACACGCACCCGGTCTCCGCCTTCCCCACCGTGCAGGTCACGGAGGGCGAACTGCTGGCGCTGCTCGTGGCGCGCAAGGCCCTCGAGCAGTACCGCGGCACCCCTTTTCACCGCCAACTTGAGGCCTCATTCGAGAAACTCGCGGGCGGCCTGCGCGACCGGATCACGTTCTCTCCGGCCGACGAGCTCCGCTCGGTTTCCTTCCGCAACACCGGTCTGGGGCGCGCCGACCTCGCCGTCTTCAACACCCTCAGCACGGCGGTGCTCCGCCAGCTTGAGGTGGAGTTCGAATACCGGAAACCGGGCGTGCGACGCGGCGAACGTCGACGCGTCCGGCCGTACCATTTGGCGCATCGCGAGAACCTCTGGTATCTCATCGCGTTCGATACCGATCGGGCCGCACTGCGTACGTTCGCCCTGCCCCGCATCAGCGGCGCGGAGATGACCGACGCGCGTTTCGTGCGTCCCAACGACTTTTCACCCGAGGCTTTTTTCGCGAACGCGCTGGGGGTCCTGGGCGGTCCGGGCAACTTTGAGGTGGTCATCCACTTCACCGCCGCGGTCGCCGATCGCGTGCGCGAACGCGAATGGCACGAGTCGCAGCAGGTCCGCGACCTGCCTGAAGGCGGTTTGGAACTCACCCTGCGGCTTGGCGCGCTCGCGGAGGTCGAAGGCTGGGTGCTTGGCTGGGGGAAGGACGCCGAGGTGCTCCAACCCCCGGAACTCCGGAAACGCCTCGCGACCACCTCCGCGTTCCTGGCCGGTGCCTATGGCAGCCAACCCGGTCGCGGCGGCGGCCAAAAACGCCCGATCCGGACAAAATCCGGTAAAGCGTGACGTTTCCCGGCGCGATGCGTCTTTGCGACGCCGAGTGAATGTTTTGTTGCACGGGTCGGCCCCCTCGCCGATTCGTTGACTCTACCCCGCCGGCACCCGGCCAATCCACTTACTTTTAACGTCATGCCCAAGTCCAAGAGCTACGGTGGTCTTATCTTCCTCCTGGTCGTCCTCGCCGCTGGCGGTGGTGGCGGCTGGTATTACTTCAACAAAGGCTCCGACAAGAAACCGGAGTTCCAGACCGTGAAGGTCGGCCGCGGAGACATCACCCAGGTCGTCACCGCTACGGGCGACCTGCAGCCGGTCGTCGTGGTGGACATCGGCGCCCAGGTCTCGGGCCAGATCAAGGAGGTGCGGGTCGATTTCAACTCTGTCGTGAAGGCCGGCGACATCCTCGCTCTCATCGACGAGGCAACCCCCACGCAACGCCTCCGCCAAGCCGAGGCCGACCTCGAGTCCGCGAAGGCCAACAACCGCCTCCTCTCACTCAACGTGGAACGCACCCGCGAGCTCTTCGGCAAGAAGCTGGTTTCCCAGCAGGAGCTCGACAACGCCGAGGCCCAGTTGGCCCAGTCCAACGCCACCCTTCTCACCCGCAACGCCTCGGTCGAGAACGCCAAGCTGGACCTTTCCCGCTGCACGATCACCGCGCCGATCGACGGCATGGTGCTCGACCGCAAGACCGACAAGGGCCGCACCGTGAATGCCAACATGAACGCGCCGGTGCTCTTCACCCTCGTGAACGATCTCACCAAGATGCAGATCAACGCCGCCGTGGCCGAGGCCGATGTCGGCAGCATCAGCGCCGGCCAGGAGGTCAAGTTCACGGTCGACGCCTTCCCCAACCGCACCTTCGCCGGCACCGTCCGCATGGTGCGCAACGCCGCCAGTTCCAACCAGAGCGTCGTCTCCTACGCCACGATCATCGACGTGAACAACGACGACATGAAGCTGAAGCCCGGCATGACGGCGAACGTCTCCATCATCGTAACCCAACGCCCCGGTGTCATGCGTGTCGCGAACGGCGCGCTCCGCGTGCGCATCCCGCAGGAACTGATGCCGAAGGCACCCGAAGCCGCCTCGAAGGGCGGCAAGGCCGACGCCAAGGGCGGCGCGACCGCCATGACCGACGACGAGCGTCGCCGGGCTGTTTTCGAAATCATGCGTGCCGTCGGCTACGAGCGCGGTTCACCCGCCACGGCCGAACAGATCGAGAAGGCCAAGAATCTCGCGAAGGAAAAGGGCATGGAT
>JBEGJD010000018.1:0-6350 GCA_041184765.1 Verrucomicrobiota bacterium
ATGTGGGCGAACTCGCCCACCTTGGTCCGGCCGAGGTCTCCGCCGCGCTCATGATGCTCGAGATCCGGCGCCTTTTGACCAAGCGGTCCGACGGTCGTTACGAGGCGACGCCAGTTTGAGGCGCCGTCGCGGTGCCAGCGGCGGCGGGATTTTGAGTTGGACCGCCGGCAGAGGCGGGGGCTTGTTGCCCCGATGAACATCCGCTCTCTCGCCTTCGCCCTTTTGTTACTGACCCCGCTGGTCGCCGCGGAGGGCGGCCGCCGCGCCGTCACCCACGAGGACGTCTGGTTGCTGCGACGCGTTGGAACGCCGACGCCCAGTCCCGACGGGAAGCGGGTGGTGTTTTCAGTGACGATGCCGGCCTACGAGGCGAAGGCGCAGACCTCGGACCTTTGGCTCACGCCGGTCGACGGCTCCGCGGAGCCACGGCAGATCACGCACGACAAGGCGGCCGAGAGCGGCGTGGCTTGGAGCCCCGACTCAACCCGGATCGCATTCTCCGCCAAGCGCGAGGGTGATGAGGCCGCGCAGATCTACGTCATCGACCTGGCCGGAGGCGGGGAGGCGCAGCGGATCACGGATGTCGTGACGGGCGCCCGCCAGCCGCGGTGGAGTCCGGACGGCACGAAGCTGCTCTTCGTGAGCGAGGTTTACCCCGGTGCCATGGACGAGGAGGCCAACCGCAAGGCGGCCAAAGCGATCAAGGAGCGGAAGCACACCGCGCGGATCTACGACTCGTTTCCGATCAAGTATTGGGACCGGTGGCTGGACGAACGAAAGGGGCACTTGCTGGTGCAGGAGGCGAAGCCCGGCGCCAAGGCGCGCGACCTGCTGGCGGGGACGAGGCTGGCGGCGGAGCCTGGCTTTGGCGGGAGGCAGGGTGATGCCGGCGAGGATCTTCCGGCGGCGTGGACTCCCGACGGCGGCTCGGTGGTTTTTGTCGCGACCACGGCGCGCAACCAAGGCGCATACGCCAGCGTGCCGGCCCAACTCTTCCAGATTGATCTCAAGGGTGGGGAGCCGCGGGCGTTGACGAAAGACAAGGACAACTACGACGAACCCGAGTTTTCCGATGATGGTCGTTCCTTGCGTGTGGCTTGGTCTCCGGGCGGCGACGGCAAGACGTACCACCACGGCAGGGTCGCGGTTTTCCCGTGGCCGTTCGATTCGGCCAAGCGGGATATCCTGACGCAGAAACTCGATCTCTCGGTCACGCGGGCGGTGCAAGCGGGTGACAGGTTGTTTCTCACCGCGGAAGACGGGCATCAGGTGCGGTTGTATGGGATGCCGGCCGCAGGCGGTGCCGCCCAAGCGACGGGCCTCCCGGCGCGCGGCGGTTTCAGTGGTTTGGGGCGCGCGGGCAAGTTCCTCGTCGCGAACCACGATCATGCGGGTCAACCGCCGGAGGTCGTGCGGATTGATCCGGTGGCGGGAACCGTGACGCCTCTGACGCGATTCAACGCGGATCGCCTGAAGCCGCTCGATCTGGCGGTGCCGGAGCACTTCACGTTCCGCAGCCGCGAGGGGCGCACCATTCACAATCTGCTCGTCCGTCCGCCCGGTTTCTCGCCGGACAAGAAGTACCCGCTCTTCGTCGTGATCCACGGCGGCCCCGCGCCGCAGTTCAAGGACGCCTGGGGCATCCGTTGGAATTACCATCTGCTGGCCTCGCCCGGCTACGTGCTGCTGCTCACGAACTACAAGGGGTCCAGCGGCTACAGCGAAGAGTTCGGTCAAGCGATCCAACGGGACCCGTTGCGCGGTCCGGCGGAGGAGATCCTACAGGGAGTCGACGAGGCCCTCGCGAAATACCCGTTCATCGACGGCTCACGGCTCGCGGCGGGCGGGGCGAGCTACGGCGGGCATTTGTCGAATTGGCTGCAGGCGACCTCCACGCGGTTCCGCTGTCTCATCAGCCACGCGGGTCTTATCAATCTCGAGACCCAGTGGGCGACGAGCGACGCGGTGTACTCGCGCGAGTTGAACAACGGCGGTCCGGTTTGGGAGCAGGGACCGGTATGGCGGGAGCAGAACCCGATCCGCCTCGCGGGCAATCACGCGAAGGGCACCGGCTGGCGCACCCCTGTCCTCGTGACCGTGGGCGACCTAGACTACCGCGTGCCGTCCAATAACGCTTACGAATACTGGACTTACCTTCAGCGCCTGCAGGTGCCGTCGCGGCTGATTTCCTTCCCCGATGAGAACCATTGGGTGCTCAAGGGTGAGAACAGCCGGTTTTGGTTCGGTGAGGTGCACGGCTGGCTGGCCCGCTGGTTGAAGTGAGGCGTACCGGGCCGCCGGTGCTCAACCTGGCGGCCAAGCGAGCGGCCGGCCTGCCAGGAGATGCACGTGCAGGTGCGGCACGGATTCGCCGCCGTGGGGCCCGTGGTTGATCACGAGCCGGAACCCTGAGCCGAGATTCAGTTTCCTCGCGATCGCGCCGGCGACCAGCAGCAGGTGGCCGAGCAGGGCCTGGTCGCCGGTTTCCGCCGCGCCGACGCGCGCGATCAGGCGCTTGGGAATGATCAAAAGGTGCACGGGCGCCTGCGGTTGGATGTCATGCAGCGCGATGCACTGGTCGTCCTCGTGCTCGATCCGGGCGGGAATTTCACGGTCGATGATACGTTGGAAAATCGTCTTCGCCATGCCGGCTGTTGGTGGCCGAGAACCAAGGTGGGTTCACGCCAAAACCGCTGCCGTCACTCATCAGGTTGCGCCGGGTGGAAACAACCGCCGCTCCGCGGCCTGTTCATCGCGCAGGCGGCGGAGGAATTCCGCGCGGGGAACCTCGCGGGCGCCGAGCGCCTCGAGGTGCGGGGTGAGTTGCTGGATGTCCATCCACGGCGAGCCGCGGGCGCGCAGGTGATCGGCGAGATGCAGCAGGCAGAGCTTCGAGCCGTTGTCCACCCGGTGGAACATACTTTCCCCCGCGAAAACGCTACCGGCGTCCACGCCGTACAATCCGGCCACGAGGGCTTCGCCGTCCCAGGCCTCGACGCTGTGGGCGAGTCCGCGGCGGTGCACCTCGGTGTAGGTGGTGATCATCGCCGGAGTGATCCAAGTGCCGCCTTGGGCGGGCCGCGGCGCGGCCGCGCAGGCGCGGATCACCGCCGGGAACGCTTGGTCGATCGTGAAGCGAAGCTTCGTCTGGCGGCGTGCTTTCGCGAGGCTTCGCGGGATGCGCAGCGTGTCGAACTCGAGAATCGCGCGCCGCCGAGGGCAGACCCATGGCACCGGGTGCCGCGGATCGCCATCAGGCCAGGGGAAAATCCCGTGGCGGTAGGCGGAGATCACGCGTTCCGCCGTCAGTTCGAAGTCGAGCGCGACCAACCCGAGTTCTTCCCGGGGATTTGGCGCGGCCCAGTCTGACGTCAGCGACGGCATCGTCTTCAGGATGTGGCGATGCTTTGGGGGGGGTCGAGGTCCGACGCGGTAAAACCGGTTCCGCCTTGCGTCGGTTGCGCACCGCGATTCGTACGGGTCATGCCCATGTTACGCGCGATTTTCGCCGCCCTGATTCTGCCGCTGATGCTGTGTGCCCACGATCCCGGCATCAGCACGGCGCAGGGTGAGCTGTCGAGGGGCGCGCTCGTGCTCACAACTGGATTTGCTCCGACCGACATTCAGACGCTGCTTCCGCCCTCGTTCCCGCGCCACGAGGTCTGGGGTCAGCCGGAGTTCGAGGCCGCGCGTCCATTCCTCCTCGCCCTCGCGCCGGGCTTATGGGACGTCGCGTTGTCGGGGAGCAAGCTCGCCGCGCGCGAGGTCAGCGTGGAACTCCTGCCGGGCGACAACGTGAGTTTTCGCCACGTGCTGCCGGTGCCTGGGTCGAAGGGTGACCTCACGTTAACCGCAGCTCGCGTCCCGGACCTTCCGGACGGGCATCGTCAATTCGTCATTATTTCCGACCAGGCGGGTTCGACCGTGGCCAAGAAACTGGTGAGCCGGCGTGATTTCACGCTCTCCGTTTCCGCGGGTGCTCCAACCGCTGCTTCCTCGGCAACCGGAGCCCCGGTTTCCCTCCAGGCGGAACCCGAGCCGGACGATCTGCCGAGCGCGCTCGAGTTCCTGCGCCTCGGGGTGGAGCACATCTGGACGGGATACGACCACCTCCTGTTCCTTTTCGCGCTTCTGGTGGTCTGCACTTCTTTCCGTTCCACGGTCGCCATCATCACGTGCTTCACGCTCGCGCACTCGCTGACCCTGGCGCTCGCGACCCTTGATGTCGTCCATGTGCCGTCGCGTTGGGTCGAGCCGCTGATCGCGGCTTCCATCGTGTTCGTGGGAGTGGAAAATCTGGTCCGGCGCGGGGCTGAACCGCCGGGGCGCTGGGCCCTGACCTTCGTCTTCGGGTTGGTCCACGGCTTCGGCTTCGCCGGCATCCTGCGTGACCTCGGGCTCGGCTCCGCGAAGGGCGGCATCCTGATGCCGCTGTTCTCCTTCAATCTCGGGGTGGAACTCGGCCAGATCGCCATCGCGGCGATCGTGCTACCCATTGTTTGGCGCCTGCGGAGAACGGAGGCGTTCGTCGCGCGAGGGGTTCCGGCCCTGTCGGCCGTCGTCACCCTGATGGGGCTTTACTGGCTGCTCGCGCGGACCGTGCTGTGACGGTGGCCGCGTGCAGCCGGTTCAGGAAAACAAGTCCGTCGCGGTCCGGCCTAGGAAGTCCTCCATGTAGGCGGTCGTGGCCTTGCCCTCGATGAAGACGGGGTCGGCCATGATCGCACGATGAAGGGGAATGGTCGTCTTGATACCACGCACGAGGTACTCGCTTAGAGCCCGGTAGGCGCGCTCCAAGGCCACCTTGCGGGTCGGCCCCACGCAGATGAGCTTGCCGATCATCGAGTCGTAATAGGGCGGGATGGTGTAGCCGCTGTAGGCGTGGGAGTCCACGCGCACACCGTGGCCGCCCGGCGCGTAGTAGAGACCGATGGTGCCGGGCGAGGGGGCGAAATTACGGGCCGGATCCTCGGCGTTGATGCGGCACTCGATCGCGTGTCGGTCGAAGCGGATGTCACCTTGGTCGAAGTCGAGCTTCTCGCCGTTGGCCACGCGGATCTGCTGCTTGATCAGGTCGATCCCGGTGACCTCCTCGGTCACGGGATGCTCCACCTGGATCCGGGTGTTCATCTCGATGAAATAGTAGTTCCCCTTGGCATCGACGAGGAACTCGATCGTGCCGGCGTTCTCGTACTCCGCGGCTTCGGCGGCGCGGACCGCGGCCTTGCCCATCTTTTTCCGGAGATCCGGGGTTAGGAAGGGAGAGGGGGACTCTTCGATGAGTTTCTGGTGGCGGCGTTGGACGGAGCAGTCGCGCTCACCCAAGTGCAGCACCTTACCGTGGGAGTCGCCGAGGATCTGGAACTCGATGTGACGCGGCTTCTCGATGTACTTCTCGATGTAGACCGCGCCGTTCGAGAAGGCCTTTTCTGCTTCGCCCCGGGCGACGTGGAACTCCTTCGCGAACGAAACGTCGTTGTGCGCGATTCGCATTCCGCGGCCGCCTCCGCCGGCGACGGCCTTGATGATTACCGGGTAACCTATCTTCCGCGCGATCTTCACCGCCTCCGCCTCGGATTCGACCGGACCATCGGATCCAGGGACGGTGGGAACACCGGCTTTGCGAACGGTGTCCTTGGCGACCGATTTGTCGCCCATCATCTTGATCGACTTGGATTTAGGGCCGATAAATTTGATGTTACACGACTCGCACTGCTCCGCGAACTTGGCGTTTTCGGAAAGGAAGCCGTAGCCGGGATGAATCGCGTCGACGTCAGCGATTTCCGCGGCGCTGATGATTCGATCGGCGCGCAGGTAGCTTTCCGAGCTCTTGTTCCCGCCGATGCAGATCGCCTCGTCCGCCAACTGCACGTGGAGTGACTGGACGTCGGCCTCGGAGTAGACCGCGAGTGTCTTGATCCCCAGTTCCCGACAGGCGCGGACGATGCGAAGAGCAATCTCACCGCGGTTGGCGATCAGGACTTTTTGGATCATGATGAAAGCGCAGACCTTAAAGGTAAACTATTCTATTTCAGGCTTTTGAAGAAATGCTCCGGCCATCCGTTCCGGACGGAGCAATCGCTGGATCAGCGAAGTCGTGAAGCGTTACTGCTTCACCTTGAACAACCGCTGTCCGTATTCGACCGGCTGACCGTTCTCGACCAAGACTTCGACTATCGTTCCCTTGGTCTCGGCCTGGATCTCGTTCATGATCTTCATAGCCTCGATGATGCAGCAGACCGTGTTCTCGACGACCTTGGTGCCGGTATCGGCGAAAGGCTTACTGTCGGGAGAGGCGGCTCGGTAGAACGTTCCTACCATCGGAGATTTGATGTAAGTAACTCCCTCTT
>JBEGJD010000019.1:0-3121 GCA_041184765.1 Verrucomicrobiota bacterium
GCTCACGGGCGAGCAAACCGGATTCGGGTGGCGCTACTTCCTGGGCCACGCGGTGCCTTACCTGCAGGCGCTCGGCGGCCAGGGTCTCGGCCTCGCCTTCGCGTTCGGCGCCGCCGGGCTCGCCGCGATGTGCCTCGACGATCGCCGCCGCCTCACCGGCGCGCTGCTCGCCGGCGTCACCGCGCCCCTCGTGCTGCTCTACATGGCATATTACTTCGGCGGGGGCGGACCGGGTGGAGCGGCGGGCAATCTGCGTTTCCTTATCCCGGTCTTTCCGCCGCTCGCGGTCGCCGCCGCGTGGCTCCTCGGGCGGATCGCCCACCACCAACGCGCGGCCGGTGTCGCGGCCGTGCTCGCGTTCGCCGCGATCCAGATCACCATGGGTCTTGTCGGCTCGGCGGAAGTCCTCTCCGCGAGCCAAGCCACGCTCTCAGCCGCGGCTCGCGTGCGCGAGGTCGCGGAACAGCACACGCCCGCCGGCAGCGTACTGGTGGCCGAGCGTCAACTCGCCGAAAGCCTCGACGCGACCGGACGCTGGAAGCTGGCCGAGGAGAGCCTCGTCGGCGGCTTCGGTCCGGCCGCGGGCGGACCCGGCGGAGGGTTTGCGCCGGCCGCCCGTGGGCAGCCGACCGGACGCGCGGCGAACCGTCCGGGCGCCGGAAACTTTCCCGGGCCACGCGGACCCGGCGGAGCCGACGGCCCGTTCGCCGAGGGCGGCCCGAATCCGATGCAGCGGGACAAGAATCCCGCGCAACGCGACCGCTACGCCGGGCTCGATCCCGCGGCGCGCCGCGCGCGGGCGTGGGCCGACCTGCGTGCATGGGCGGGAGACCAACCGGTATTCTGGCTGGTGCGGTCCCTTGAGGTCGCCGACGAGATGCTGCCGCCCGGTTTCGATTACCGGATCCTCGCCGAGGTGGAGAGCCCCGGCATGATGGGGCCCGGAGGCGGGGGTGGCGGCCCGATGGGACCGAGGGGAGGAACCATGACCGGGCCGGGCGGAGGCCCCGGCGGTCCCGGCGCGCCCGGCCTTCGGCGTGGAGGCCCGGGAACGATGGCGGACGGCGGCAAGTTGCAACTGATCCGGATCTCCTGGCCCAGGTAGGCGGACGCTCGCGTAAGCACCCTGGGCATTCACCTTCGCGCAGCGAAATTCAGGAAGTCGGCCTCGGGATCGCGTTATGATCCGCGGCGGGCGGCCGCGGCTACACCCGGGCGAGATCCTTCGTGTCGATTCGTGTCCCTTCGTGGTTCCCGCCCACGACTTCATTCCCACCCGTAATCCGTGGTTGGCCCGCGCAAGGCAAAGGGAACCGAGGTTCTGCATTTGTCCCCACGCGGTGCCGAGAGGAGGACGCAGCCGGCGCGGTCTCACAATTGCCTCGCATCGGAGTGGCGTGCCTCGGCAGGTTTTCGGCCTCCCGCCTTCGAATCCCCCGCAACATCCCCCACGATGATCCAGCTCACCCCCCGCACCCTTAGCCGCCGTCTCGTGCTTACGTTCGCCGCGCTCGCCCTCGTCGCCGCCGCCCGCGTCGCGGCAGCGCCGGGCTTCACCGCCGAGAAGTCCGCCGCCGGCGTGAAGATCTCCCACGACGGCAAGCCGTTCGCCGAATACGTGATCGGCGAAGCGAACAAACCGTACCTCTTTCCGGTGTTCGGCCCCACGGGCAAGGCGATGACCCGTGCCTATCCCATGAAGAAGGTCGAGGGTGAGCAGTTCGACCATTATCATCACCGCGGGATCTGGTTCGGCCACGAGAACATCAACGGCGTCAACTCGTGGACCGAGCGCGGCACCGCCACCAACGGTCTGCCCGACGACCAACTCAACGCCAAGCAGAAGGCCGCCCTCGCCAAAGCCCTGCCCCACCTCGGCTCCGTCCGTCACCGCGCGTTCCGCGAGGTCACGTCCGGGCCGGATCGCGCCGTGCTCGTCTCGGAAAACGACTACCTCGACGCGCAGGGGAAAAAGTACCTCACGGAAATCCGCCGCCTCACGTTCCGCGCCGAGGCCGGCGCGCGCCTGATCGACTGGGACCAGGAGTTCATCGCGTCCGAGGGCGACGCGGTTTTCGGCGACATGAAGGACGCCGGCGTGAACATCCGCGTCCCTTCGTCCATGGCGGTCGACACCAAGCAGGGCGGCCGGCTGGTGCTGGCCAACGGCAAGGAAGGCGCCGCCGCCTGGGGCACACGCGCGACCTGGGCCTCCTATTCCGGCAAGGTTGACGGCGAACTCGTCGGCGTCGCCCTCTTCAACCATCCCTCAAGCTTCCGCCATCCCACCAGCTGGCACGCGCGCACCTACGGGCTGCTCACGGCCAACTGTTTTGGCACGCTCGACAAGGCCGACCCCAACGGCCCGCACACGTTGAAGAAGGGCGAGAAGCTCGTCCTGCGCCACCGCTTCTACCTCCACGCCGGCGACGAGAAGACCGGCGGCGTCGCGGCCGCCTACGAGCGGTACGCGAAGGAGAAAAAGTGACCCGGCGGTCCTCCGCCTTCGTCACCCGCCGCGTTTGCGTTGAAACCGGGCGAGGCCGCGCCTGAGTTCCTTATCGCCCCGCGCACCGCCATGATTCCCTCCGCCCCGCTTGGTGACCGACTCCACCACCTGACACGCCGCACGTTCCTCGGCGGTTCGGCCCGGGGCGTCGGCGGCATCGCGCTGGGCACGCTGCTCACCTCCACGCTGGCGCGCGCCGCACAGGCGGCCGGCGGCGCGAAGGGCCGGCCCGGGCTCCCCCACTTCAAGCCGACCGCGAAGCGCGTGCTCTGCCTGTTCCAGAGCGGCGGGCTGTCGCACGTGGATCTGTTCGACGACAAGCCGATGCTCCATCGTCACGCCGGACAGGAGATCCCGGCCTCGGTCAAGGGCGACCAGCGGCTCACCGGGATGACCAGCAACCAGAGCGCCTATCCCGTCGTGCCCCCGCTTTCGCCCGGCAAGCGCTGCGGCCCGCAAGGCACCTGGATCAGCGACCTGCTCCCCAACCTCCAGACCGTCGCCGGCGACCTCTGCATCATCCGCAGCCTGCACACCGAGGCCATCAACCACGACCCGGCCATCACCTACATGAACACGGGCAACCAGCAGCCCGGCTACGCGAGCATGGGT
>JBEGJD010000020.1:0-6683 GCA_041184765.1 Verrucomicrobiota bacterium
AGAGGTTGGGAGATGCCCGGTGACGCGTCGATGGCGAACCCCGGCGTAGGGCATCGGTGAGGGAGCATCCACCGTACGCCGGAGTTTTCACGCGTCGCGGCATGCCACTTTAGTGCGGGGCGAAGGTAGTGCTTTCGGTGGCGGGCGTGGAATCATCGCCGCATCCGAGGCTGGCCTCGCGGCAAGGACCGGCTCTGATTTCCCGCGCCCGTCTCCGCCGCGCGCGGGCGTTCGTCCAAAACCCAGCGGTGACCAAGTCATGAACCCTGCTCTCCGTCCGTCCTTCGCCGCGCGCGCGCTCCTTGTCGCGGCGCTTCTGCCTGCCGCCCGCGCCCAGGTCGCGCCCGCGACCGACACGCTGCGTTCCGCCGCCTCCGAGGCGCCGCTCACCCTCACACCGTTCGTCGTCGAGGAGTCCGAGGACCGCGGCTACGCCGCCACGTCGACGCTCGCCGGCACGCGCCTGCGGACGGAACTGCGCGATGTCGGCGCGGCTATCTCGGTGGTCACGGCGCAGTTTCTCGCTGACACCGCGTCGACCAACGTCCGCGACCTGCTCGTCTACACGACCAACACCGAGGCGGGCGGCTTCGAGGGCAACTTTTCGGGCGTCGACACGGGCAACCGTTTCTCGAGCGCCGAGTCGACGTTGCAGAACCCGCAGAACTCGACGCGTGTGCGCGGTCTCGCGGGGGCGGACCTGACCCGCGATTTCTTCCTCACGAACATCCCGATGGATTCGTACAACACCGAGCGGGTCGACATTTCGCGCGGCGCGAATGCGATCCTCTTCGGCCTCGGCAGCCCGGCGGGAATCATCAACAACCAGCTCAAGTCGGCCAACCTCCGGAAGAACACCTTCTCATTCCAGTCGGCGTTCGGGCGCTTCGGTTCGCACCGCGAGGTGCTGGACGTGAACCAGCAGATCGTGCGGGACACGATCGGCCTGCGCGTGATCGCGCTGAACAAATCCGACCAGTACCGGCAGGAGCCGGCTTACGAGGATGACCGTCGGATCTTCACGGCGCTGAAATGGGAACCCCGCCTGGTGCGCGACGGCCTCACGCAGCTGCAGGTGAGCTACGAGGGCGGCGGCACCACTTCCAATCGTCCGCGCCCGACCCCGCCGCAGGATGGCCTCTCGGTCTGGTATAACGTGCTCAACAAGGTCGCGGTCGATCCCACGGTGCCGACCTCGGTCACCAACAATCCCTTCCTCTTCGCGCACCTCGGCGCGCCGGGCCGCTGGTTCGGGCAGGTCGGTGCGGTGTTCACCGATCCGGCCTCTTCGGCGCAGGGCGGCAACGGTGTGCCGCCGTTCATGATTACGCGCGGCGGCGTGCCGTTCACGCAGTGGTTCGCGGTGGGGGCTTACGCGGCGCAGGGCACGAGCCCGAACTTCTTCCTCAACCAGCAGTTCGCCCCCGCCGGCCAGGCCTACGCGGGCTTGTGGCGCTACCAGGAGCTGCGCGATCCCTCGGTCTTCAATTTCTACGACACGTTGCTCGACGGACCGAACAAGCGGGAGAACTCCGATTTCCGCGCGCTCAACGCGGTGTTCCGCCAGACCTTCCTGCGCGACCAGGTGGGCTTCGAGCTCGCCTACGACCGGCAGACGCACAACCGCGACAACTTCGGGATGTTCGGCTTCGACGCCTACACCCTTTTCGTCGACATCAACTCGAAGCTCGTCGACGGCTCGCCCAACCCGAACTTCGGCCGCCCGTACGTCGCCTCCGACTCGATCGGCAACAATTTCGTCGAGACGCGCCGCGAGGCGAAGCGCGCCACCGCCTACTTCACACTGGATTTCCGGCGCCGCGACGGGCTGCTGCGCCACCTCGGGCGGCATGTGTTCACCGGCACGTACACCGACCAGTTCAACTCCACCTTCTACCGCACGATCAACGGATACTCCTACGGCCTCGACCTGAACGTCTACGCCAACAACCCGACGGCCACGTCTTATCCGTCCTACGCCGCCATCCACTACCTCGGGCCCTCGATCGCGAACCTCAGTTCGCCCGCCGGCGCCAACATCTCCGGCATCACCGCCGAGCACATCCCGCAGTCCAGCGGCACCGCCCTGGTTTTCGACGCGCGCGTCAATCGCATGGTGCGCGTGCCCGTCTCGGTGATCACGGCCAATGACCGAGACATCAGCAAGCTGTACGCCGGTGCCTCGAAGAACGCCAACACCACCAAGAGCGCCTCGGCCATCTGGCAGGGTTACCTTTTCTCCGACAAGCTCGTGGGCCTGGTCGGCGTACGGCAGGACGAATTCGACCTGCGCGACGCGGGTCCGGCGCGGCTCGCGTCGCTCACCGGCGAGACCGATCCCTACAATCCCTCGTGGACGCTGCCGGCGCAGCCCTCGATCTACGCGAAGGACAGCACGGTCAGCTGGAGCGGCGTCCTGCACGCGCCCGACTGGCTGAAGCGCCGGCTGCCGCGCGGCACGGATTTGAGCGTTTCCTACAACGAGGCGCAGAACTTTCGTCCGTCCTCGACGATCGCCGACGTCTACGGCCGGCCGTTCGCGCCGCCCGCCGGACGGACGAAGGACGCGGGCCTGACGATCTCGGCGCTCGAGCGGAAGTTCACGCTGCGGGTCAACCGCTACCGCACGACGCAGACCAACGACAGCGCGACCTTCTATAATACCTTCTGGCCCGGCAACGACGTGGTGCGCGCGATGAACGGCATGCGCCAGGCCAACGTGAGCGAGGTCGTGATCAACCGCTGGTTCGGCTTCTCGCCCAACGATCCGCGTTACCTGCCGTTGCGCGCGGGTCTCACGGATCCGGCGCAGGCCAACAACCTCAACCCCGGGCTCACGGCCGCGGAGACGGCCTTCCGCAACACCTGGTTCACGCAGCGCACGCGCGAGGAGTGGCTCCGGCCGGTGGATCCGCTGCTCGCGCAGACGTGGAACTTCACGCAGGCCGCCAATGGCGGAAATTGGAGCGCCACCCGTCCGCCCAACGTGGGCAATGTCGCCGATACGGTGTCGGAGGGCTGGGAGTTCGAGGGCACGTTCAACCCGACGAACAACTGGCGCATCAGCTTCAACGCCGCGCGGCAGGAGGCGCGGCGCGCCAACGTCGGCGCGGACTTCACCGAGTTTGTTAAGCGTAACCTCCCGCTGTGGAAGGACGGCAATGGCCAGCTCGCGACCAACATCCGCCAGATGGAGGGTCTGGAGGACATCACCTACTTCGGCTCCTTTGGCAGTTCCCAGCTCGGGAACCTGGCCATCATCAACATGTACGTGCCTTACCTGAACGCCCTGGCATCCAACGGATCGCCCGTGCAGGAGCTGCGTCGTTGGCGCTTCAACGCCGTGACCAATTACGACTTTCGGACGGGCCGCCTGAAGGGCTGGAGCGTCGGCGGGGCGGCGCGCTGGCAGGATCGCGTGGCGATCGGCTTTCCGCCGAAGCGCAACGAGGCGGGCGCCTGGGTTTACGATGTGACGAAGCCGTTCTATGGCAGCACGCAGGTCGACTACGACTTCTGGCTCCGCTACGGTCGCCGGCTGCTCAACGACAAGGTGCGCTGGAGCGTGCAGCTCAACGTGCGCGACATCTTCGGCACCGACGACCTGATCGCCGTGACCGCCCAGCCCAACGGGGCCGTCGCCAGCGCGCGCATTCCGCAGCCCAACAAGTGGACGATCACGAACACCTTCGAGTTCTGAAGGTTCGGTGCAGCAGCCGGGGCCGCTGCACCGGACCATGCCGTGGATATTCCGGCTGAAGGCGGTTCGAAGCCTTCCCGGAGTTCACCGCAGATTTCTGCACATCGCGTGGACGAATGCGACGATGGCTTGGCCGAGTCGGTTGTGCGGAAAACAGCTATCGGGTGGAGCAGTGCGGATTCACACGGATGAAGGACGAGTTACGTGCTCCTTTTCACTCTGCCGGCGGGAAAATCATTTCCGCGGGTGACTTTGCTGCGGGCCGGCGCCAAGTTGGGCCCGATGAAGGTGATCGTGCTCTGTTCCGGCGGGATGGACTCGGTGACCGCGCTGCACTGGGCGCGGCGCGAGCATGACGTACGTCTGGCGTTGAGTTTCGACTACGGCGCCAAGCACAACGCGCGCGAGCTGCCGATGGCGGCGGAGCAGGCGCGGCGGCTCGGGGTGGCGCACGAGGTGGCGGGACTGGATTTCGTCCGCCGCCTCTTCCGCTCTGCCTTGCTGCAGGGCGGCGATGACATTCCCGAGGGGCATTACGCCGACGACACGATGCGCCAGACGGTGGTGCCGTTCCGCAACGCGATCCTGCTGTCGGTGGCCTGTGGAGTGGCGGAGAGCGCCGGGGCGGAGGGCGTCGTGATCGCGGCGCACACGGGCGACCACACGATCTACCCGGATTGCCGGGAGGACTTCATGCGGGCGATGGCCGACGCGATGCGGCTGGGCACCTACGCGGGCGTGCAGCTGCTGCGGCCGTTCATCCATCTCGACAAAGGCGGGATCGCCGCGCTCGGCGGCAAACTGGGCGTGGACTTTTCGGCCACCTACTCCTGCTACAAGGGAGGCCCGCGGCATTGCGGGGCGTGCGGCACGTGCGTGGAGCGCCGCGAGGCGTTCCTGCGCGCGGGCCTGACGGACCCGACCGACTACGAGACGCGGCCGCCGTTGCCGGCCGGTCCGGTGGCGCGGAACTGAGGACGGTTCAATGCTAGTCGCGGAGATCTTCCATTCCCTGCAGGGCGAAGGTGAGTTGACCGGAGTGCCGTCGGTCTTCGTGCGGTCCAGCGGCTGCAACCTCCGCTGCGCCTGGTGCGATACCCCGTACGCCTCGTGGAATCCTGAAGGCGAGGCCCGGACGGTGGCGCAGATCATGGCGGCCGTGGAGGAGCATCCCGCGACGCGTCACGTGGTTTTCACGGGGGGCGAGCCGATGATCGCGCGCGACGCGGCGGAACTGGCGGCGGCGGTGAAGGCGAGCGGGCGCCACCTCACGATCGAAACGGCGGCGACGGTGGCGCCGGCCGGCATCGCCTGTGACCTCGCCTCGCTTTCCCCGAAACTCCTGAACTCGGCGCCCGACGCCGTGAAGTACGCGACGTGGCGGCGCCGGCACGAGGCGACGCGCTGGCAACCGGATGTCGTGCGGCAGTGGATCGACGCCTACCCCTACCAGTTCAAGTTCGTGGTCTCGCGCGAGGAGGACATCGAGGAGTTGGAAACGATGCTGACGGCGCTGCGGCGCGATATTCCGCGGCACAAGGTCCTCCTCATGCCCGAGGCCAAGACGCCGGAACGGATGCGCGAACGGTCGGCGTGGTTGGCTGAAGCCTGCAAGCACGGGGGTTACCGCTACGCCCATCGCCTGCACCTGGAGTTGTACGGCAACCGTCGCGGCACCTAAGGAATCCTCACGCGATGCGTCCGCCGGCCGAAGATCCCTCCGCGGCATCACCCCGCCTTTCGGCGGAATTGCACCAGCTGGCTGAGGCCTTTCGCGAGCGGTCCGTCACCCTGCGCGAGGTGATCGGCAAACTGGGGGATCGCGCGACGGCGCTCCTGGTGGTGATCCTCGCGCTGCCGTTTTGCGCGCCGGTCTCGATTCCCGGCCTCTCGATTCCGTTCGGTGCGGTGATTCTGCTGCTTTCCGCCGGTTACGCCACCGGCCGGCCGCTGTGGCTGCCGGCGAAGTTGCTCGCGGTGGAGCTGCCGCCGCGGTTTTTCCGCGGCTTGCTGGAGGCGACGAGCCGGCTGCTCGGTTGGATCGAGCGCCGGATGCGGCCCCGTTGGCTGTGGTTCACCGCGGGCCGCGGGTGGCTGCGGCTGCATGCGCTGGCGGTGTGCGCGGGCGCGGTGCTCCTGCTGCTTCCGCTCGGCGGCATTCCGTTCACCAACACCCTGCCGGCTCTGGTGGTGGTGGTGGGGACGCTCGGGATGCTCGAGCGTGACGGTGCGGCGGTGGCCGCGGCGTACGGGCTGCTGGTGGCGACGCTCGCCTACTTCGCGCTTTTCGCGGGCGTCGCCTTCGAGGTCACCCAGCGCCTGTTGCAGGCTTCGTCGGGGTGACGCCGCCGTCCTTCGGCGGGATGAGCCACGAGGCGGCGACGGACGAGCCGAGGAGGCCGGCGATGATGCCGAGCGACCATGTGATGGGGAACTTTCCGCCGAACAGCTCGTTGAGCCACGCCATCTTCAGGCCGACGAAGATGAGTACCAGTCCGAGCCCGTACTTGAGGAAGCGGAACTTGTGCACGATGCCCGCGAGCAGGAAGAACATCGAGCGGAGGCCGAGAATGGCGAAGATGTTGGAGGTGAAGACCACCAGCGGCTCTTTGGTGATGGCGAAAATGGCCGGTACCGAGTCGACGGCGAAGATGATGTCGCTGAACTCGATCGCCGCGAGCGCGACGAGCAGCGGGGTGCCGTGGCGCACGCCGTTCTCCATGACGAGGAACTTTTGCCCTTCGAAGCGCGTCGTGATGGGCACGATTTTTCGCAGGAGCTTGAGCAGCGGGTTGCGCTCGGGATCCATCGGTTTCTCCGGGGCAAATAGGATCTTGAGTCCGGTGAGGATCAGGAATCCGCCGAACACCCAGATGACCCAGTGGAATTTCATCAGCACCGCGCCGAGCGAGATGAAGAGCACTCGGAAGAAAAGCGCGCCGAGGATGCCGAAGAACAGCACCCGGTGCTGGTACTGCGAGGG
>JBEGJD010000021.1:0-3185 GCA_041184765.1 Verrucomicrobiota bacterium
TTGTCGAGCTTCACGGTCCAGCCGATTCCAGCCGTGAGCGGCGAGATGTCGGCCGCGAGTTCATGCCCGTAAAGCGGGTAACCGGCCTCGAGCCGGAGGCTGTCGCGAGCGCCGAGGCCGGCGAGCTCCAACCCGCGCGGGCGTCCCGCCTCGAGCAGCGCGGCCGCAAGCGCAGGGGCGTCGCCGGCGGCGTGGTAGAGTTCGAAGCCGTCCTCACCCGTGTACCCGGTGCGGCTGGCGATGCAGTGCACCCCGGCGACCGTGGCCTCGGTGAAGTGGTAGTACTTAACGAGATCGAGCTTCGCGCCGGTGAGCGATTGCACGATCGCGGCCGCGACCGGTCCCTGCACCGCCAGCAGGGCGTAGTCAGCCGAACGGTCGGTCACAGTGACATCGAAAGCCGCCGCCTGCGCGCGGATCCAAGCGAGGTCCTTGTCGATGTTGCCCGCATTGATGCACAGGAAGAAGTCCTCCGCGCCGCGCATGTAGACCAGCAGGTCGTCGACCACTCCGCCATCGGGCTGGCACATCGGCGTGTAGAGCACGCGCCCGGGGAAAAGCTTCGAGACATCGTTCGTGACGAGGTGGTTTAGAAAACGCGCGGCTCCCGGTCCGCGCACGTCGACCTCGCCCATGTGACTCACGTCGAACAGGCCGGCGGCGCGCCGCACCGCCTTGTGCTCCTCGAGAATGCTGCGGTACTGCACCGGCATCTCCCAACCCGCGAAGTCCACCAGCCGGGCGCCGTGCGCCGCGTGGAATTCCCGGAGAGGCGTGCGCTTCAATTCGCTCATGGAGCGAGGAAGCCAGCGCCGCCGGCGCCGCCGCAAGGTTGTTTTCACGACGGCGCGCGGGAATTCGGGTTGAGCGCGCCGCGCGGGACCGCATGGCTCTCCGCGAGCCGCATGACCACCCACCCCGAGCCGTCACTCCGTGAAAAAATCGGTCAGATGCTGCTGGTCGGATTCCGCGGTGCGGCGCCCGCCGATTGCTCCCTCGTGGTGCACGACATCCGCGAGCACCACATCGGAGGGGTCGTCCTCTTCGATCAGGACGTCGCCGACCCCACCCTCGGCCGCCGCAACATCCACTCACCCGCGCAAGTCCGCGAACTGCTCGCCTTCCTGCAGGCGCAGTCCCGCGTGCCGCTCTTCACCGCGGTCGACCAGGAGGGCGGCCGCGTCAACCGGCTGAAGCCCGACTACGGTTTCCCGCCCAGCATTTCCCATGAGGAGCTTGGCCGGCTCGACGACGAGCGCGAGACCCACCGTCACGCGGCGACCACCGCCGACACGCTGAGAGCCGCGGGCTTCAACCTGAACCTCGCGCCGGTGGTCGACCTCGACGCCAATCACGACAACCCGATCATCCGCGGCAAGCGGCGGAGTTTCTCCGCGGATCCCGGCGTGGTTGCGCGCCACGCGGCGGCGTTCGTCCGCGCGCACCGCGAGCGCGGCGTGCTGACCTGCGAGAAACACTTTCCGGGACATGGCAGCGCGCGCGGCGACACCCATCTCGGATTGGTCGACGTCACCGCCACGTGGACCGAGCGCGAGCTGGAGCCCTTTCGCACCCTCGCCGCCGCGGGCCTCGCGGACATGATCATGACCGCGCACGTGTTCAACGCGCGTCTCGATCCCGACCGGCCGGCGACCCTCTCGTCCAAAGTGGTAACGGGTATCCTGCGCGAACGCCTTGGGTTCGACGGTGTGGTGGTGAGCGACGACATGGAGATGCGCGCTATCTCCAGCCGCTTCGGCTTGGAGGAATCGGTCCCCGCCGCGGTGGAGGCCGGCATCGACCTGCTTTGCTTCGGCAACAACCTCACATACGACCCCGATATCGCGTCGCGCGCCGCGGCGATCCTCGAACGCGCCGTTACCTCGGGGCGAATCCCGCTTTCGCGGATCAACGCGTCGCACCGCCGCCTGCTGGCGCTGAAACGCCGCGCTGGTCTGATCGCCTGAACCCTCGCTTCCCATGAGCAACCCGACCTCGCCCGCCTCTGCCCGCCCCTGGGCGTGGATCCCCACGCTCTATTTCGCGCAGGGCATCCCGTACGTCGTGGTGATGACGCTCTCGACGGTGGTCTACAAGAACCTCGGGATCTCGAACACCGATATCGCCCTGTACACGAGCTGGCTCTACCTGCCTTGGGTGATCAAGCCGCTGTGGTCACCGCTGGTCGACATGTTCGGCCAGAAGCGGCTCTGGATCGTGACGCTGCAGTTCGTGATCGGCGTGGCATTCGCCCTCGTCGCGCTCACCCTGCCGGGGCCGGGATTCTTCCGACTTTCACTGGCGGTGTTCTGGCTGATGGCGTTCGCATCGGCCACGCACGACATCGCCGCCGACGGCTTCTACCTGCTGGCCCTCAAACAGGGGCAGCAATCGGCGTTCGTCGGCGTGCGGAGCACGTTTTACCGACTCGCCAGCCTCTCGGCGCAAGGGGGCCTCGTTTACCTCGCAGGCCTCTGCCAGGAAAGAACCGGAAGTGTGGTGCAGGCGTGGGCGCTGGTGTTCGGCTTGCTGGCGGCGGTCTTTGTCGCGGTCGGCCTCCACCATGCCTTCGCGTTGCCGCGTCCGGCCGCGGACCAGCCGACGGTGGGCGGCGGCGGGCTGGTGAAGGAGTTCCTTGGGGTGTTCGCCGCCTTCCTGCGCAAGCCCGGCATTCCGACGATCCTGGCGTTCCTGCTACTCTACCGCCTCGGCGAGGCGCAGGCGTTGAAACTCCTCTCGCCCTTCCTGCTCGACGCCCGCGACAAGGGCGGGCTCGGCTTGAGCACGCGGGAAGTTGGCATCGTGTACGGCACGGTGGGCATCATCGCCCTGACGGTCGGCGGACTGCTCGGCGGCTGGGCGATTTCGCGCCGTGGACTCAAGGCGATGCTCTGGCCGATGATCCTCGCGACCCACGTGCCGGTGGCGGTTTTCTTCCTCCTCGCACTTTACCAGCCCACCAGCCTGGGGCTCATCGGCGGCGCCCTCGCCGTGGAACAGTTCGGCTACGGCTTCGGGTTCACCGCCTACATGCTCTACATGATGCTCGTGGCGGACGGACCCCACAAGACGGCCCACTACGCGATCTGCACCGGCTTCATGGCCCTCGGCATGATGCTGCCCGGCATGGCCGCCGGCTGGATCGAGGACCAGATCGGTTACGTTAAGTTCTTCGCTTGGGTGCT
>JBEGJD010000022.1:0-6267 GCA_041184765.1 Verrucomicrobiota bacterium
CGGAATCACTGGTGGCGGTCGAGTCGGAGGAGCCCGGCCTGCGCCTGAGCGGCCTCATCGGCCGGCCCGGTGTGGGGCGGGGGTCGCGGCACGAGATGATCATGTTCGTCAACGCGCGGCCGGTCGACAGCCGCACGCTGAACTACGCGTTGATCGAGAGTTACCACGAGGCCCTGCCGAAGGGGCGTTACCCGGTGGCCTTCCTGTTTCTCGACTGCGACCCCGCGGCCGTCGACGTGAACGTCCACCCCGCGAAGCGGGAGGTGCGCTTTCGTAGCGAACCGCAGGTGCGTGGTTTCCTGATCCGCACGGTCCTGCAGCGCCTGCGTGAGGTTGGCGCGGGCGCGGCCGCCGAGGTGCTTCCGGCGCCGGCCGTGTCCGCGGTTGCTCCCGTCGGCTCCCCGTCATTGGCGATGCCAGCGGCGCCTTTGGGTTCCGCCCCCGGCGCAGCAGCCGCGATTCCGGTCCCTCCGGCCGCGGCCGTCCCGCTCGCCGCGTCGCCTTCGCCCGCCGGAGTGCTTCACGCCAAGCCGGCGCCAACGGTGCCCATGGCCTCGCCGGCGGCAGTCCCTGCACCGGCCCCTCGGCCGGCTTCCGTCGCCCCGGGAGGTCCCGGGTGGAAGTTTATCGGATTAGCACATGCCGCCTACGCGGTTTTCGAGACTCCGTCCGGGGTCGTGCTCCTCGACCGTCGGGCGGCGCACGAGCGCGTGTGGTTTGAGCGTCTGCGGGCGCAGTTCCGCGCCGGGCAGGTGCCGAGTCAGCGTTTGCTGCTGCCGCTGCCGCTGGAACTTGACGCGATCGCATCCGCGCTGCTGCTCGACCGCAGGGAATTTCTCGAGAAACACGGCTTCGAGGTGGCGGAGTTCGGACGCAATTTCTTCCGTCTGGAGTCTGTTCCCGCCTGGATGGAACCCCCGGCCGCCGAGCCGTTTCTGCGCGACCTGCTGGCGGCGTTCCGGGACGGCTCCGTGCCGGCAGGTAACGGCGAACTGGCCCGCGACGAACTCGCGCGGCTCGCGGCCGCGAAGGCGGTGCGGCTGCCGGAGACGGCCCCAGAGATCGAGGTTCGCGCGCTGGTTGCGCAGCTTTTCGCGACGTCTTCTCCCCTGACCAGCCCATCGGGGCGACCAGTATTTATCGAACTCAGCCACGGGGAGCTGGCTCGCCGTTTTCAAAAATAAGTGCAAGGTCCCTCTCGCGCTGGCACGGTTCGTTCTACAAGGTGACCGATTACCATGCGAAGCACTGCCAAGAAGAACGGGGGTAAGGGGTCGGTCGCCGGCGGGGTGGTTGTCCCGGCGGGCAACGGCAACGGGGCGCGTCAGGCGGAGCCTGCCGGCACCGAAGCGGTCACGGTCGATGAGATGCGTGTTCGCATCGAGCGCCATCTGGTTTCGACCCTCGCCCGCCACGCCGGGTCGGCCACCGCCCGCGATTGGTGGGTGGCTACGGTGCTGGCGCTGCGCGACACCATCCACGAGCGTCTCATCCGCACCCAGGGCGTCCACAACGCCCGCAATGTGCGCCGGGTCTATTACATGTCCCTTGAGTATCTCATGGGACGGATGTTCGGGAACAACCTGCTGGCGACGGGCCTCCTCGGCACCGCACGCGAGGCCCTTGCCGCGCTCGGGCAGGACTTCGACCTCGTGCGCGAGAGCGAGGTCGACATGGGGCTTGGCAACGGTGGCCTCGGGCGCCTCGCGGCGTGCTTCATGGATTCGCTCGCGACGCTCGATTACCCGGCGCTCGGGTACGGCATCTACTACGAGTTCGGGCTTTTCCGGCAGGCTTTCCGCAACGGCCACCAGGAGGAGCATCCCGACAGCTGGACCCTGTTCGGCGACCCGTGGGAGGTGGTGCGACCCGAATACACCCAGCAGGTCCGGATCTACGGGCGGGTGGAGAATGTCTTCGACGACCGCGGCAATTACCGGCCCCGCTGGGTCGAAACCCGCACGGTGCTCGGTGTTCCGCATGACATCCCGATTGCCGGTTACGGCACCGGGACCGTGAACCTCCTCCGGCTCTGGGCCTCGAAGGCCACCGAGGACTTCGACCTCGCGGCCTTTAACAGCGGAGGTTACGTCGAGGCCGTCCGCGAGAAGGCGTTGGGCGAGACAATTTCCAAGGTTCTCTATCCGAACGACAAGACCGAGAACGGCAAGGAGCTCCGCCTCGTCCAGCAGTACTTCTTCGTCGCCTGCTCCCTGCGCGACATCCTGCGCCGCCACCGGCGCAACCCTGCCAACTCCTGGGACAACTTCGCCGACAAGGTGTCGGTGCAACTCAACGACACGCACCCGGCGATCGCGGTCTCGGAGTTGATGCGGATCCTGATCGACGAGGAGTCGATGGATTGGGACCGCGCGTGGGCGATCGTCACCCGCACGTTCGCGTACACGAACCACACGCTGCTGCCCGAGGCCCTCGAGAAGTGGGGCGTCCCGCTTTTTGAGCGCGTGCTGCCGCGCCACCTCCAGATCATCTACGAGATAAATGAGCGGCTCATGCAGGTCGTCGAGCTGCGCTGGCCGGGTGACAACGAGAAGAAGCGCGTCTGCTCCCTGATCGAGGAGAACGGCGGCAAGTCCGTGCGCATGGCCAACCTGGCCGTTGTGGGCTCGCACGCGGTCAATGGCGTCGCCGAGCTGCACACCGCACTGCTGAAGCGGACCCTTTTCCCCGAGTTCGACGCGCTCTACCCCGGGAAATTCCGCAACAAGACCAATGGCATCACCCCGCGGCGCTGGCTTCTGAAATGCAACCCGCGGCTCGCCGCGCTCATCACCGCACGCCTCGGCGACGGCTGGGCGCGCGAACTCGACCAGTTGCGCGGGTTGGAGCGGTTCGCCGGCGACCGCGCCTTCCGCGAGGAATTCATGGCGGTGAAGCGGGCCAACAAGGTCGATCTTGCCGCCGTGATCGCCGCGGAATGCGGCGTGACGGTCTCGCCCGACGCCCTCTTTGACGTGCAGATCAAACGACTGCACGAGTACAAACGGCAGCACCTCAACCTGCTCCACATCCTCGCGCTCTACCGCCGCCTGTTGCAGCACCCGGAGCTAGACATCGTGCCGCGGGTCTTCGTCTTCGCCGCCAAGGCGGCCCCGGGCTACGATCTCGCGAAGAACATCATCCGCGCGATCAACCTCGTCGGGCAGCGCATCAACGCCGACGCGCGCATCAACGGGAAGCTCAAGGTGGTCTTCCTGCCCAATTACCGGGTCTCGCTCGCCGAGCGCATCATTCCCGCCGCGGACCTTTCCGAGCAGATCTCCACCGCGGGCAAGGAGGCTTCCGGCACCGGCAACATGAAGCTCTCGCTCAACGGAGCGCTCACCATCGGCACCCTCGATGGCGCCAACGTCGAGATCCAGGAGGAAGTCGGACCGGAGAACATCTTCATCTTCGGCCTGACCGTGGACGAGGTCGAGGCCCTGCGGGCCGGTGGCTACAACCCGTGGGACTATTACCAACGCGACGAGGAGTTGCGCGCCGTCATCGACTGGCTTGGGAGCGATTTCTTCTCGCCGGGGGAGCACGGGGCCTTCGCGGCCCTGCACGGCAGCCTGCTGCGCGGCGGCGATCCGTACATGCTGCTGGCCGACTTCCGGGCCTATTGCGAATGTCAGCGTCGCGTCGACGCCGCCTACCGGGACCGCGACGCCTGGGCGCGCATGGCCATCATCAACACGGCCCGCATGGGAAAGTTCTCCAGCGACCGCACCATCCGCCAGTACGCCGAGGACATCTGGCGCCTCGACCCCGTGCCGGTGCCATAAGCCGCGGCAACCGCCTGTCTCGTCGACGCGCGGTCCACACCGGATCCCGTGTGGCCGCGGCCGTTTGCCGCGGGCTGTGGCTCGCTCGACGGTCAAAGGTTGTTCCGAATGCAGCGTAGTTGAACCGCAGACCGCGCTGAAAATCCGACGCCGTCGCGACAGTGGGGAATCGTGGCGAAAGCCACGATTTTCGGGGGTGTCATTGCACAGGGACGGCGCGTGAGACCGACGGAGGGCAGGGCGAAATGCGCGCTGGGCATCGGCGGGCGGCCGCGTACGGTTGATCTACCCAAACATGAAGCGCCCCCTGCTGTTCACCCTGTGTGCGTTTTTGATCTCGCTGGTGCCGCCCCGGCTTGTCGCGGCGGAAGCCAAGCCGGCGCTTGATTCGTCCGGCCACCCGTTCGACCTGAAGACGCTCGCGATTGGCGACGCCGCGCCGGATTTCGCGCTGCCCGGGATCGACGGTCGCGTGTGGCGGCTGGCGGATTTCGGGGGTACCGACGTGCTGATGGTGCTGTTCACCTCGAACCATTGTCCGACCTCGCACGGCATCGAGGGCCGTCTGAAGAAACTGCGCGAGAGCCTGCGTGGACGCAGCGTTTCCATCGTGGCGATCAACCCCAACCATCCCGACGGCCTCAGCGTGAATGAACTCGGGTACGGGGAGTACGGTGACTCGTTCGAGGAGATGAAACCCTACGCAGCAAAGCTCGGTTGGGATTTCCCCTACCTTTACGACGGCGACAAGCAGCTCACCGCGCGGGCCTACGGATGCCTGGCCACGCCGCATGTCTTCATTTTCGACCGCGCGCGCCGCCTTCGTTACGCCGGCGCGTTCGACGACTCGCGGTATCCCCAGGAGGAAACGGTACAGAAGCACTACGCGCGGGACGCGATTGACGCCGTGCTCGCGGGGAGGCCGGTGCCGGAGGAAACGACGAAGCCCTTCGGTTGCTCCACCAAGTGGCGGGAAAAGCGTGAAAAGCATGTCGCGACGGAGGCCGCATGGACGAAGCTCCCGGTCAATTTGGAGCCGATTGACGCTGCCGGCGTGGCGGCATTACGGGCCAACGCGACGGGGCGGTTCCGTCTGATCAACGTCTGGGCGACCTGGTGCGCGCCGTGCGTGCAGGAGTTTCCCGACCTGGTGTCGATCGCGCGGAAGTTCGATTTGCGCGAGTTCGATTTCATCACGCTCAGCCTCGACGATCCCGCGCAAACCGCGAAGGCCAAGTCGTTCCTGGAGCGCCAAGGCGCGGGCATGACGACCCGCAGCGTGAATTCCGCGAAGCGCGAGCGGCGCACCACCAATCACTACCTTTTTTCCGACGCCCGACCCGAGGATCTGCTCAACGCATTGGACCCCAAGGCTCCCGGGCAGATCCCCCACACGGTGTTCATCGCGCCAGGCGGGGAGATCGTCTGGCGGCACACGGGCGTCATCGACCGCTCCACCGCCATCGAACGAATCCTCGCCGCGATGACGCCCTACTACCAGCCCGAGGCCGGGCGCGCGCCGGGGGCGGCGCCGGCTAAGAAGTAGTAGCTTAGCGGACCACCCGGGCGCCGCCGCCCTGAATCTGCTTCTCGACCTCCTTGCGGGTCGCCATCGAGGTGTCGCCGGGGGTGGTCGAGGCGAGGGCGCCGTGGGCGGCACCGTAATCAACGGCCTTCTGCGGGTCGTTGAACTCGAGGAAGCCGAACTGCAGCCCGGAGGCGAAGCTGTCGCCGCCGCCCACACGATCGAGGATCTCGAGCTCCGGGTACTGGCGGCTCTCGAAAAACTTGCCGTCATGCCACAGCACCGCCGACCAGTCGTTCTTCGTGGCGGTCACGACACGACGCAGCGTGGTGGCGGCGACCTTGAAGTTCGGGAACTCGCCGACTGCGGTCTGGATCATTCCCTTGAACGCATCCAGCTCGATGCGGGACAGGTTGTGGTCGGCGCCCTTCACCTCGAAGCCGAGCGACGCAGTGAAGTCCTCCTCGTTGCCGATCATGACGTCGACGTGCCGGGCGATCTCGCGGTTGACCTCGCGGGCCTTCTTCTGGCCGCCGATGCTCTTCCAGAGCGAGGGGCGGTAATTCAGGTCGTAACTGACGATCGTACCGTGGCGCTTCGCGGCCTTCACCGCCTCGATGGAGAGGGCGGCGGTGGTCTCCGAAAGCGCGGCGAAGATGCCGCCGGTGTGAAACCAGCGCGCACCGATCCGTCCAAAGATGTGGTCCCAGTCGAAGTCGCCCGGCTTGAGCTGTGAGGCGGCGGTGTTGCCGCGGTCAGGCACGCCGACCGCGCCGCGGATGCCGAAGCCGCGCTCCGTGAAGTTGAGCCCGTTGCGCACGGTGCGGCCGATACCGTCGTCCTCCCGCCAGCGGATGAAGTCGGTGGCGACGCCGCCCTGCATGATGAAGTCCTCGACGAGGTGGCCGACCTCGTTGTCCACGAAGGCGGTGCAGACGGCGGTCTTCAGGCGGA
>JBEGJD010000023.1:0-4882 GCA_041184765.1 Verrucomicrobiota bacterium
GTTCGGGCCGACGAGACGCGTGCGGCGGCCGGACATGGCGCGCTTCACGCGGATCATGTCGCGGATCGGAATGCCCTCGGTGATGGCGACGGCGAGGTCGAGGTCGGCGTCGACGCACTCGAGGATGGCGTCACCGGCGAACGGCGGCGGAACGAAGATGGCGGAGACGGTGGCGCCGGTGGCCTTGGCGGCGTCGGCGACGGAGTTGAAGATCGGCACGCGGTGGGCGCCGTGTTCGAAGAACTGGCCGCCCTTGCCGGGTGTCACGCCGGCGACGACCTTGGTGCCGTAATCGAGCGACAGCTTGGTGTGCCGGGCGCCGAACTCGCCGGTGATGCCCTGGATCAGGATCTTGGTTTCGGGCGTGATGAGAATGGCCATGGGAGTAAAACGGGAAGGGAAAGGAGTTAACGCGAAGACGCGGAGGTGGCTAAGGTTCGCAAAGCGGGCCGAGGAATCCACGCGTCTTTGCGGCCCTTGGCGTCTGCGCGTTAGGTTTGCTGGTGTTTAGGCGGCGACGAGTTTGACGATCTTCTGCGCGGCGTCGGCCATGGTGTCGCCGGAGACGAGCTTTAGGCCGGAGGCGGCAAGGGTGGCCTTGCCGGCGGCGACGTTGTTGCCTTCGAGCCGGACGACAAGGGGCAGCTTGAGGCCGACCTCCTTGACCGCCTCGACGATGCCCTGGGCGATGACGTTGCAGTCCATGATGCCGCCGAAGATGTTCACGAGGATCCCCTTCACGTTGGGATCGCCGAGGATGATCTTGAACGCGGCGACCACCTGGTCCTTCGAGGCGCCGCCGCCGACGTCGAGGAAGTTGGCCGGGGTGCCGCCGAAGTGCTTGATGATGTCCATCGTGCTCATCGCGAGGCCGGCGCCGTTGACGAGGCAGGCGATGTTGCCGTCGAGCGCGATGTAGCTGAGCGAGTACTTCGACGCCTCGATCTCCTTGGGGTCCTCCTCGTTGAGGTCGCGCAGCGCGACGATCTCTGGGTGGCGGAACAGCGCGTTGTCGTCGAACGACACCTTGCCGTCGAGCGCGAGAACGTCGCCGGCGGGGGTGGTGATGAGCGGGTTGACCTCCACCATGGAGGCGTCGGTCTCCCAATAGCACGTGTAGAGGGCGCGGATGAGGCGCGCGGCGTTCTTCGCCTCGTTGCCGGTGAAGCCCAGCTTGAAGACGAGCTCTCGCACCTGGTAGTCGGCGAGGCCGTAGGCCGGGTCGACGAAGACCTTGGTGATCTTCTCCGGCGTCTCGTGGGCGACCTTTTCGATCTCCACGCCGCCCTCGGTGGAGGCGACAATCACGGGCCGCGAGGACGCGCGGTCGAGGAGGATCGCGAGATAGTATTCCTTCTTGATGTCGCTCGCGACGGTGAAGTACACGGTCTGGACCTTACGGCCGGCGGGGCCGGTCTGGAGCGTGACGAGCGTGTTGCCCAGCATCTTGCCGGCGGTCTCGCGCGCCTGCGCCTTGGTGGGGCAGAACTTCACGCCGCCTTTGAAACCGTCGGTGAACGTTCCCTTGCCGCGCCCTCCGGCATGGATCTGGGACTTCACCATGGTCGGGCCCTCGGGCAGTTGGGCGAGGGCGGTTTCAAACTCGGCGGCCGAACGGGCGGCGGCGCCCTTGGGCACGGGAACGCCGAATTTCTCGAACAACGCCTTGGCCTGGTACTCGTGGATGTTCATGCGCGAAAAGTTAGCGCAGTTAGTCACAGGCGCCGACGTGAAGGCACGACAAAAAGCGCCCGCGGCCGCGGATTGCCTTTCGCCAATCTTCAACGCAGCTTCCGGCACCTATGGAACCTCACGAGGTGATGCGCGCGGTGCTCAAATCCACCAGCGCCAAACAGGTCGCGTCCGGCATGAACCTTTCGCTCTCGCTCGTTTATAAATGGGCCGAGCCTCCGGTCGAGGGCGCGCCGTCCGGCAGCCCGCTCGAGCGCGTCGGGCAGCTGGTGCGCATCAGCAAGGACGTCCGCGTCGCCCAATGGGTGTGCGAGCAGGCCGACGGTTTCTTCATCCGCAATCCCCAAAACCTGCCGACCGACCGCAAGCTCATCCCCGCGACCAACGACATCGTGCAGGAGTTCGCCGACATGCTCGCGTACATCGCGCAGTCGTCGTCCGACAATGTGATCACGCGCGACGAGGCGAAGGCGATTCGGAGGCGCTGGGAGGAGCTGAAGAGCGTAACCGAGGGCTTCGTGCGCGCCGCGGAAGGCGGCACATTCGGTCAGCCGCCGGCCCCGCCGGCGAAGTGAGGCACCGCGCGCGGCCTAAAGCAGCCGCTTTGCGAGGAAGGCCGTCTGCAGCGCGGTTACCTCGCGCAGGCCACCCTGCGCTAGCGCGACCAGGCTCGTCAGCTGCGTCGGCGAGAAGGTCGCCTCCTCTCCCGAGCCCTGCACCTCGACGAATTGGCCGCGGCCGGTCATCACCACGTTGAAGTCCACCTCGGCGTCCTTGTCCTCGACGTAGGCGAGATCGAGGAGCTCCGCGCCTCCGACTACGCCCACGCTCACGGCGGCGACGGAGTCGGCGAGGGGATTCTCGGCGATGCGCTTGTCGTCGAGCAGTCGCTGCACCGCGAGTCGGGCGGCGAGCCAGGCGCCGGTGATCGCGGCGGTGCGGGTGCCGCCGTCGGCCTGCAGCACGTCGCAGTCGACCCAAAGGGTATTGGCGCCGAGTTTCTCGAGGTCGAGGACGGCGCGGAGCGAGCGGCCGATCAGGCGTTGGATCTCGACGGTTCTTCCGTCGATCTTGCCGCGTGAGATGTCGCGCGCCTTCCGCTCGTGGGTGGAGTAGGGGAGCATCGAGTACTCTGCGGTGAGCCAGCCGCCGCTGATCTTCTGCTGCTTCATCCACGTGGGCACGCCGGGTTCGATGGTGGCGGCGCAGATGACGCGCGTGCGGCCGAACGACACGAGCACGGAGCCGGTCGCGTGCGGCGCGATGTTCGCCTCGAAGGTGATCGGGCGCAATTGCGCGGGTTGACGGCCGTCGGCGCGGGTGGCGGGAGAGGACATGGCGCGGGACGGTAGGCCGCCGGATGCGGCGCGCGAGCACGGAAAAACCCGGCGCGGCGGATTGGACCACGAAATACACGAAAGGCGCGAAACCGAGCGGGTGGCCCACGGAACACTCAGAAGCCACGGAACCGAGCCGAAGAAGCGGGAACGGTTCTGGCCCTTGCGCCGCTTGAGCCTCTTCGCGGCCATGGGCCGGTTGGCCGCCAAAATGCGCAGAACGCGCAGGCATGCATCCCGCGCGCCGATTGATGATGGAAGTTGAAGTCTAGGTGCCGGCCCGCGGAACGCCTCCGTTGTTCCTCAACCTAAACTCTCAACTTCGACTCAGGCGCCGCAGCCCACCGACCACGGCCCTCTGCGCCTGCGGGGTTGCGTCGCGGCGGGTGATGCGCATCGGCTACAGGCTGCGCCCCTCGCCCCTATGCTTACTCGTTTCCGCCTCGTTTCCCTGTTTGTGCTGTTCGCCGCTTCGGTGTTTGCCGCGGATGAACGGCCGAGCGTCGTGTTCATCTTCGCCGACGACCAGCGCGCCGACACGATCCGCGCGCTCGGCAACGCGCACATCCGCACGCCCAATCTCGACCGCCTCGCGGCGCGCGGCGTGGCCTTCGACCGGGCCTACATGCAGGGCGGCCTGCAGGGCGCGACCTGCGTGCCCTCGCGCGCGATGCTGCTTTCCGGACGGCCGCTGTTTCGCATCGACGAGAAGCTCACGCGCGATCCCACGTGGCCGGCGGCGTTCGGCGCCTCGGGCTACCGCACGTTCATCAGCGGCAAATGGCACAACACTCCCGCTTCGGTGCCGCTGAGCTTTCAGCGGGCGACCTCGCTGTTCACGGGCGGCATGACCAACCCGATGAAGGCGCCGCTCAGCAGTTGGGAAAACGGCAAACAGGGCGCCGCGCGCGTCAATGCGCGCCACGCGTGCGAGACGTTCGCCGAAGCGGTGATCGCCTTTCTGCGCGAGCCCGGGGACGGGCCCCGTTTCGCTTATCTGCCGTTCGACGGACCCCACGACCCACACATCGTCCCGGATGATTTCCCTGAGAAATATGATCCTGCCGCCCTGCCGTTGCCGGCGAACTTCCTGCCGCAACACCCGTTCGACAACGGCGAGATGGTGATCCGCGACGAGGCGCTGCTGCCGTGGCCGCGGACGCCGGCGGACATCCGCGGCATGCTCGCGGAATACTACCGCTACATCACCTACCTCGACATGCTGATCGGGCGTGTAATCGACGCCGTCGATGCCTCCCCGCGGGCGCGGAACACGATCATCGTCTTCACCGCCGACTCCGGCGTGGCGCGCGGCAGCCACGGTCTCATCGGGAAGCAGAATCTCTACGAGCACTCGATGCGCGTGCCGCTGATCGTGGCGGGACCGGGAATCCCGGCCGGCCGGCGCACCGCCGCGATGTGCTACCTGTTCGACCTGCTGCCGACGCTCGGCGCGCTTTGCGGTGTGCCCGCGCCCGCGACCAGCGAGGGACGTGACTTCTCCGCGGTCCTGCGGGATCCCGCGCGGTCCGGTCGTCCGGCGATGATGTTCGCCTACCGCGACGTCCAGCGCGCGGTGCGCGACGAACGCTGGAAGCTCATCCGTTACCCGCAGGTCGACCGCACGCAGCTCTTCGACTTGTCCGCTGATCCCGAGGAGACGCGCGACCTCGCGGCCGAGCCCGCCCAGGCGGGGCGCATCGTCCAGCTCACCGCCCTGCTCGAGGGCGAGATGAAGACCTTCGGGGACAACGCCGCGTTGCGCGTGGCGCAGCCAAAACCCGCGGCCTGGTCGCCTCCCGCCAAGGGAACCGGTGGCAAGCCGGGGAAGAAGGCCGCGAAAGCGAACTGAA
>JBEGJD010000024.1:0-3065 GCA_041184765.1 Verrucomicrobiota bacterium
GCCCGCAAGCGGTGCGAAACTCCTCGATGGAATTGCGTCGGTTCAGCCGCGGCACCCCGCCCAGCCAAGGATAACGCAGCCGCGCCGGGTCCCAGAGATGGACGTGGGTGTCGACGATCGGAAATCCCGGCATGGCGAAAGCGACGCGCTCAGACGCGCAGGAAAATGCGGCGCTCGTGCAGGAAGCGGGCGAGGACGAACATCAGCCCCAGGCCCACGATCGCGAGCATGCCCTGGCCCGCCCCCGCACCGACGTTGGCGTCGAGCCACGCCTTGATATCACCGCCCGCGAATCGCTGGGCGAGCGTGCGGAAGCGGATGACATTGCTCGCGACGTAAAGCGTGATCGGGTTCATCCCGATCCATATGAAGGGCACGCACCAACGCCGCCAGCCGCGGACGTCGACCACGTAGTAAAACGAAGCGAGCAGCAGGGCGCTCCAACCGCCGGCGACCAGGACGAACGACGACGTCCAGAGCTTCTTCACCACCGGGAACTGCAGGTGCCATAGCCAGCCCGCGGCGAGCGCAACCACTCCCGCCGTGGCGAGCAGACGCAGCTTGCGCGCGTCGTCGAGATCCGTGCGTCGCAGCAGTAAACCGGCGAACACGCCGAGCAGGCATGTCGCGACGGCCGGAAGCGTGCTCAGAAAGCCCTCCGGGTCGTAGTAGGTGTCGTACCGGCGTCCCGGCAGGTACTGGAAATCGAGATGGTTGGTGAGATTGCGTCCCGGCTCGAAGCCACCGGTCACCCGCGCGGTGGTGGCGTCAAACGCCGCCTGCACTTGCGCGGCGGTCGGGCTGGCCACTCCCGTGCGTTGCACCAGCGCGGCCTTATCAAGCTGGATGTCGCGGATGGGCACGAACGTGAGCAGCGCCCAGTAACCCACGAGCAGCGCGGCGGCGGCTCCCGCCAGCGCGCGCGGCCGCAGGAAACAGAAGAGGAGCCCAGCGCCGGTGTACGCGAGGGCGATGCGCTGCAGCACGCCGAGCAGGCGCATATCGGGCCACGGATTGGTGAATCCGCCGCTATAGAAGATTCCGATCAGGAAAAGGATGAGCCCGCGGGTCACCACGCGACGCGCCGTGACCGCGCGCCCGTGCTCGGCGATCTGCCGCGAGAGCGAGTACGTGAGCGAGACGCCGGAGATAAAGATGAACAGCGGGAAGATCAGGTCGTAGAAAGCGAACCCGGCCCAATCCTTGTGCGTGAGCTGGCCCGCGAGGAAGCGCGCGAGTGCGGAGCCGTTGACCTCGCTAAGCGCATGCACAAGCGCGTCAGCGCCGAGGATCCAAAACATGTCGAAGCCGCGCAGCGCATCGAGCGACATCAGGCGGCCGGAGGGAGCGGTCGGGGCTTTCATGGGGCTGCGGAAGCCAACGGGCGCCGTGCCGCGGGGTCAACGGCGCGGCCAAGGCGGTGATGGGGAAGGACCTTGGACCCAGAGGTCCTGGCGCGACGGAGCCGCAACCGAAGCAACGTTCCGGCTACGCCGCGCCGGGAGGGGCGAGTGGAAGTGACGGGGAACGAGGGGAATCGGCGGAAGGATTTCCCGACGATCCGAGGGAGGCGCCCTCGGCTACATCAAACGCCCCTCCGAACCGCAGCGTCAGCAGCAACGCCTTACGCCTCTTCCCGCTTTCCTGATTTCCACATTCCCCCCGGCTCGACCTCTTCCTACCTAAAATGAAGACCGAAACTTCTCCGTGTCCTCGGCTTGGTCCTCCGTGACCTCTGTGTCGAAAGGCTTGGTTTGAAGATGGGAAACAGAGATCACCGAACCAGACCAAGGACACGGAGGGGTGGGGCTTCGCGCAATTGAAGATCCGCATGATCCGCGGCGAGCGGCCGCGGCTACATCGAACGCCCGCCCGAACCGAAGCGTCATCAGCAACGCCGTACGCCTCTTCCCGCTTTCCTGATTTCCACATTCCCCCCGGCTCGACCTCTTCCTGCCTAAAATGAAGACCGACACTGCTCCGTGTCCCCGGCTTGGCTCTCCGTGACCTCTGTGTCCAAAGCCCCGATCCCTGATCGAAACCCGATTCAACCGCACCGGCCGCGCGATCCGCGCCGAAGCACTCCGCCCTTGCGCGGCTCCTCGGAACCACGACCGTTCCCCGCATGAAGGTCTCGTTCACCACCAAGGAATACGCCCGGCTGCTCGAGCTCGCGCACATGGGGCTGTGGGTGGCCGGAGCACGGCCCGACGACCCCGCCACCATGCCCGAACGCTACGCCGACGTGGCGCAAAAGGTGTTCGGCCTCGCCGAGTCGCAGGGCTGCACCGACCTCGTGGAGATGGATGTGAACGGACAGTACTTCCCCACGGAAAAACTCACCACCGGTCCGGTCGCCGAGAAGATCGACCGCTTCGTCGAGGACGCCTTCTGGGGCGAACTCGTTGGCCGCCTCGCCGAACGCGACCTCCTCGCTGAGCTCGGTTCGACGAAGCTTACCCGGGAATTCACCGCCGAGGAGGAGGAACGCCTCCAGGAACTGGAGGACACCTACTGGCGCGAATTCGAGTCGAAGGGAGTCGACCACCTCGTCGTTCTCCGTGGCGGCAAAGGCTGAGCCGGGGCCGGCGATCATCGCCAAGGGTTCGCGCTTGTGAGCGCGCGCCAGAGTGGGTTTTTATTGAACCGGAAACCGGTGCCGCGATCCGGACAAGACCGGGCCGTGCTCAGGTTTCCTTACAACCCCATGAAACCCTGCGTGTCCCTGCTCCGCCATGTCCGCCTGCTGCTGCTCACCTCCGGCCTGCTACTGGCCGGTCGCGCCGCGGCCCAAACCGCCGCCCCCGGCACGATCGAGGGCCGCGTCTTCGACAGCGTACGCGGCGAATACCTCGAAAAGGCCCGCGTGTCGGTCGAAGGCACGCGGCTGGAGACGCTCACCGACGCCACCGGACAGTACCGCCTCGCCAACGTGCCGGCCGGGACCGCGCAGGTGAAGGTATTCTTCACCGGTCTGCCCGTGCAGAACGCGAGCGTCGCGGTCGCGGCGGGCCAGACCGCCCAGCGCGATTTCACGTTCGGCGCCGAAGGCCGCAGGCGCCCCG
>JBEGJD010000025.1:0-4259 GCA_041184765.1 Verrucomicrobiota bacterium
GTCGTGTACGCCTTCCAGCGCAACTTCGTCGCCAAGTCGGGCGCCGGCGTCAGCCATGGCTCGCCCCACGACTACGAGACCCACGTGCCCCTCGTGTTCTCCGGACCCGGCGTGCCGCGGGGCCAGCGCGACGAAAAGGTGTCGGTCGAAGACCTTGCTCCCACCCTCGCGGCGTTGCTGGGAGTACCCGCGCCGGCGACGGCCACGGGACGCCGCCTGTTCTAAGCGATGGAAAGCGCTCGCCTGATCCTGCGTGCGACGGCCGTCCTCGCGGCTGCGCTCGTAGGAACCCTGCCGGCCACGGGAGCCAAAGCGGCGCAGCGCCCGAACGTCCTGTTCATCGCGGTCGACGACCTGAACGACTACATCTCGCCGCTGGACAATCACCCCGGCGTGAAGACGCCGAACCTCGATCGACTCGCCAAACGGTCGGTCACGTTCGCCAACGCCCACTGCGCCGCGCCCGCCTGTCATCCGTCGCGCGTCGCGGTCATGACCGGCGTGCACCCCGCACGCTCGGGGCTGTACCTGAACCTTTTCGGAGCGCACGGACCCCGCTGGCGCGAGGAGTCTCCGGTGCTGCGCGACGCCGTGGTGCTGTCACAACATTTCCGGAATCAGGGCTACCGCGCGGCGGGCGGCGGGAAGATTTTCCACGCGTTGCAGTGGACGCCGGGTGACTCGCAGAACGACCCGGACGCGTGGGACGCGTATTTCCGCGACCCGCTGGACCCGATCGCGCCCGACTGGCCGCGGCCGCGCCTGCGGCCCGACGTCGAGGAGGGCCTCACGCCCGGCCGTCCGCTAGGGGATCGCCAGCTGTTCGGCGCGTCCCCGCTTGAAGTCACGGACGAGGAGACCGGGGATCACAAGGTGGTCGACTGGGCGCTGGGAGAACTTTCCCGCCGCCACGATCAGCCGCTGTTTCTCGCGGTGGGCCTGTTCCGGCCGCACATCCCGTGGGAGGTGCCGCGGAAATGGTACGACCTGCACCCGCTGAAAGACGTGAAACTGCCGGAGTACCGGGCGGACGATCTGGCCGACGCGCGGGACCACGGCCGCCGCGACTGGCACCGCTGGGTGGTGGAGAACGGGCTCTGGGAAAAGTTCGTGCAGGGCTACCTCGCGAGCATGAGCTACGTGGACCACCAGATCGGCCGGCTGCTCGACGGACTCGATGCCTCCCCGCGGCGCGACAACACCATCATCGTTCTCTGGAGCGACCACGGGTTTCACCTCGGCGAGAAGGAGAACTGGGAAAAGTTCGCGCTCTGGGACCAAACGACCCGCGTGCCCTGCTTCATCCACGCCCCGGGCTTGAGTCGCGACGGTGCGAAGACGCGCGCGCCTGTTACGCTCACCGACCTCTACCCCACCCTGTGCGAACTCGCGGGCCTACCCGTTCCGCCGCAATGCGACGGGCTTTCCCTCGTGCCGCAGCTGCGCGATCCGGATGCTCCCCGTACGCGGGTCGCACTCACCTCATACGTTTTTCGCGGCGACTCCGGGCCATCCCATGCTGCGGCCGACTCACGCCACCGGCTGATCCGCTACGCCGATGGTTTCGAGGAACTGTACGATCTGGCGGAGGACCCCCATGAGTTCACGAACCGTGCGACGGATCCGGCGCTAGCGGGAGTGAAGGCGCGGCTATCTGAAGCCTTGCCTGCCCGCGCTGCCTCGAGCGTGGGGGCACCCGTGCAATCCAGCTACAACCTCCGGAAAACTCCCGGAAAGAAGGCGAAGTCGTCCAAGTGACAGGCCGATCAGGCCGCTGATCAGGGTTTTTCCCGTCGCCGGAATCAGGGTTGCCCTAGGACTGGAAAACGATCATCGACTTTCCAAGTCACCCCGACCGCAGCCGCCAACGGCTGATATCAACCACAGCTACTGACATACCCTATGAACCGTACCCGCTCGTCTCCGTCCGCGGGTGTGGCGCAGGCCTTCCGTGCCTGCTTCCACGCCCTTGTCACCGGGCTTCTCGCCCTCGCCCTGCTCGTCGTGCTGCCGCAACCCGCTTCAGCCCAGAGCAACACCGCCGGCGCGCTCGTCGGCAAGGCCAAGGCCGGCTCGCTGGTCACGGCCGAGCAGGTTGGCACCGGCGCCAAACGCTCCGTCGCGGCCGAGTCCGACGGTTCGTTCCGTATCGGCGCTCTGCCGACGGGCACCTACAAGGTGACCTACACCGACGCTTCCGGAAAGTCCCGTACCGAGCAGGCCGACGTGGCCCTCGGCGCCAGCACTGAAGTCGGTGGCGATGTCGTTCGGATCGACAAGTACGTCGTTTCCGCCGGCTCCATCAACCCGGTCGACTTCCGCAGCACGGAAGCCGTCACGGTATTAAACGAGAAACAAATCGCGATCCTTCCCGTCGCCCGCGACCCGCAGGCGATCGCGTTGCTCGCCCCCGGTACCGCGCAAGGCGTGAGCGCGTTCGGCAACCTCGTGTCTTTCGGCGGCGCATCCGTCGCGGAGAACGCGTATTTCGTGAACGGTTTCAACATCAGTAACTTCCGGAACGGTCTCGACCCCGCCTCTGTGCCGTTCGAGCTCTACAGTGACTTCGAGATCAAGACCGGCGCCTACTCCGCCGAGTTCGGTCGCTCCACCGGCGGTGTCATCAACACCACCACCAAGAGTGGTTCCAACGAGTACAAGGCGGGCGCCAACTTCTACTACTCGCCCGACGCGGGCCGCTGGAATTCCCCCGACGTCTGGTACGTCAACGACGCCGGCGTGACCACGCCCTACATCTATAACAAGCGCGACATCTCTGACTCCTGGCAGTCCAACGTCTACGCCAGCGGCCCGATCTGGAAGAACCGCGTGTTCTTCTACGGTCTGTACCAGCTGCGCGACGCGAAGCGTGAGGACGTCGGCAGCGAGGGCACCCGCTTCTCCAAATCCTACTCCAAGGACCCGTTCTGGGGCGCCAAGATCGATATCATCCCGTTTGACGGCCACCGCCTTGAGTACACCGGCTTCCGCGATGAACGCCGCAGCACCGGCGAAAGCTACGACTACAAGATGGCCACCGGCGCCGTGAGCGGCACCCCGTCCATCTCGTACGCCGACCGCGGCGGCACGACTCACATCGGCCGCTACACCGGCACGTTCTTCGAGAAGCTCACGTTGTCCGCAATGTACGGCACCAGCACCCAGAACCGCACCAGCTCGGGCACCGACGACGCCCTGCCGTTCATCTACGACGGCCGCTCCGGCAGCCTTGTCTACGTGCAAGGCAACCCGAACCTCCAGGTCTCGACCGCCAGCGACAAGCGCAAGGCCATGCGCGTCGACGCCGAGTACCCCTTCACGCTGCTCGGCTCCCATCGCCTCCGCGCCGGCGTCGATCGCGAGGACAACCTCTCCAAGGACAACACCAAGTACTCCGGAGACCTCTACTACCGCTACTACGCTATCCCGGCCAGCCGCACCATCAACGGCGCGCCCGTGCCCGCCGGCGCCACCGCTGCCGTCCGCACCCGCGTTTACCGCAACGGCGGCTCGTTCCAGGTGAAGTCCGACGCGTGGTACGCCGAGGACAACTGGACCACCATGAACAACCGCCTCGTCATGCGCCTCGGCCTCCGTGGCGAGTCCTTCGAGAACCTCGACGCGCAGGACCAGATGTTCATCAAGGTTACCAACCAGCTCGCCCCGCGCCTCGGCGCCTCGTACGACCTCGACGGCCAGCAGACGACCAAGCTCTTCGCCAATTGGGGCCGCTACCACCTGCCGGTTGCTTCCAACACCAACGTTCGCCTCGCCGGCGGCGAGTACTTCACCGAGAAGTACAACGTCCTCACCTCGGTTGACGCCAACGGCAAGAACCCCGTCCTCGGCGCCCAGATCGGCAACACGACAACCTACTCCGACGGCTCCGTGCACGACCGCCGCGAGATCGTCGACATGGACATCCGCCCGATGTACCAGGACGAGCTCGCCATCGGTATCCAGCGCGCCGTCAGCAAGAACCTCTCCGTCGGCGCCCGCTACGTGAACCGCATGCTCGACGGGACCGCGATGGACGACCTCATCGTCGACCACGCGCTGACCGCCTGGGCCAAGGCCAACGGCTTCCCGAAGTTCGACGCCACCGGAGCGCACGCGTACGTGCTCGCCAATCCCGGCCAGCCGATCCGCATGTTCTGGGACTTCAACGAAAACGGTAAGCTCGACTCGAACGAGCAGGCCATCCTCACCCCGCAGCAGCTCCAATACCCCTCCGCCGTCCGCAAGTACCACGCGGTCGA
>JBEGJD010000026.1:0-3241 GCA_041184765.1 Verrucomicrobiota bacterium
GCCGAACATCTCCTCGAAGATCCCGCCGCCGCCACGTCCGCCCTGCTGGCCGAAGACCTCGCGGAAAATATCAAACGGGTCGTGGAATCCGCCGCCGCCCATGCCGCCCCCGCCTCGGGGACCCGCCGCGCCGGCGCCGCCCTCGAAGGCGGCCGGACCGTAACGGTCGTAGGCGGCCCGTTTCTCGGCGTCACTCAGCACCTCGTAGGCGTGCGACACCTTCTTGAACATTTCCTCGGCGGCTTTGTCGCCGGGGTTCTTATCGGGGTGGTACTGCACCGCCTTCTTGCGGTACGCCTTCTTGAGCTCCTCGGCCGTGACCGATTTCTCAACCCCGAGCAGCTCGTAGTAATCCTCCTTAGCCATGATGGTGGGCGCCGGGTATGGTTAAACGACCGCCGCTTTGGCCGGGCCGCTGGAAATGATCACCGAGGCGGGCCGCAGGAGGCGCCCGTTGAGCGAGTAACCGACTCGAACGACCTGGAGAACGTGCTCCTCCTTCACTTCCGCCGAAGGCTGGTGAGAGATCGCCTGGTGCTGATGCGGATCGAAGGCCTGGCCGACGGGATTGATTTCCTTGAGACCGTGGCCGGAGAGCGCGGTGCGCATCTGGGTGAGGACCATTTCGACGCCGTCGGCGACGCCCTTGAGTTCGGCGCCAGGCTGACGCGCGGCGGCGGCGGCGAGCCCGAGCGTGTCGAGCACGGGGAAGATATCCTCCAGCACGCGCCCCGTGGCGGCGGCGCGCAACTCGTCCTTTTCGCGCAGCGCGCGACGACGGAAATTCTCCAGATCGGCGGCGGTGCGGAGGAACCGGTCGTAATTGGCGGCGGACTCGGCCTTGGCGGCGGCCAGCTGCGCGGCGAGGTCCGGCGAGGGCTGGGCGGCGCCGGCGGCGGGCGTCGGCTCGGCCGCGGGGACGGAAGCGTTCTCTTTGTTTTCGGACTCAGGCATGGGAAAAAGAGGACGAAGTAACCAGCCGCCGCGCGAATCTTCAAGTCGCGCCTTCCGCACGCTGCGCGCTTGTTTCCCGCGGGCACCGCGAGGAAGGTGACGCATGGCCTCCGCGGACCTCTCCCGCTCCCGCACCGCCCTCGTCGCCGCCGGCATCCTGGGCGCCACTGGCGTCGCTCTCGGCGCGCTCGGCGCGCACGCGCTCAAGGCGACCCTCCTGGAACGGGGTATGGCCAACGCTTGGGACACGGCCGCCAAATACCACCTGCTCCATGCGGTGGCCCTGCTCGGCTGGGCCGCGTGGCGGCGGCACGGGACGGAAGCGGATACGCGCGGGGCGGACTGGGTGACGCGACTTTGGGTGGCGGGCGCGGTGCTCTTCTCCGGTTCGCTGTACTGGCTCGCCGCGGGTGGTCCTCGCTGGCTCGGACCGGTAACACCGCTCGGAGGCGTCGCGTTGATCGCGGGTTGGGTTCTCGTCGCGAAACAGGCGTTACGCCGCGCCACCGCATGAGTTCCGCCCTGCCGCTACCCGAGGACCTGCGTGCGATGCTGGAGGCGGTGCGCCGCCACGGCCGGCCGCGGATCGTCGGCGGCGGCGTGCGCGACTGGCTGCTCGGCTTGGCGCCCAAGGACCTCGACGTCGAGGTGGGCGGCATCGACTTCGAGACGCTGCACCGAGACCTCGAGCCCTTCGGCGCGACCGATATCGTGGGAAGAAGCTTTGGCGTGATCAAAGTGCGAAGCCGCGCGACCGGCGAGGAGTACGACTTCTCGCTGCCGCGCCGGGAGTCGAAGACCGGCGCGGGGCACCGCGGCTTCGCGGTCGCGCCGGATCCCGGGCTCGATGATGCGGCCGCGGCGGCGCGAAGGGACTTCACGATCAACGCGATCGCGGTGGATCCCTTCACTGGCACTCTGATCGACCCGCACGGCGGGCAGGCCGACCTGCGCGCGCGCGTGCTGCGGCACACCAGCGCGGCCTTCGCGGAGGATCCCCTGCGCGTCCTGCGCGGCTTCCAGCTGGCGGCGCGTTTCGATCTCACGCTGGCGCCCGAAACAGCCGCGCTTTGCCGCGGCATCTCGGGCTCCTACGCGGAGCTACCCCTCGAGCGCGTCTGGGGCGAATGGGAGAAATGGGCGGTGAAGGCGATGCGGCCCTCCCGCGGTCTGCAAGTGCTCGAGGAAACGGGATGGCTCGCGCACTTCCCCGAGGTCGCGGCGCTGCGCGGCACGCCGCAGGACCCCGAGTGGCATCCCGAGGGCGATGTCTTCACGCACACCGGGCATTGTCTGGACGCCCTAGCGGCTTCGGGCGCGTGGCAGGAAGCCGACGTACTGCGGCGTGAACGGCTGATGTTTGCCGTGCTGGCGCACGACTTCGGCAAGCCGACGACGACCGTGCTCGCGGAGAAAAAAGGTCGGCAGCGTTGGGTGAGCCCGGGGCACGAGCCCGCTGGTGGTGAACCGGCGATGAGGTTCCTGCGCCGGATCGGGGCTCCGCTACGCCTCGACGCGCCCGTGCGGACGCTGGTCGTGAACCACCTCGCGCATTTCAGCGGTCAGGAGGAGCCCTCCGCGACGGCCGTGCGACGACTCGCCCGGCGTCTGGAGCCAGCGACGATCGAGGAACTCGCGATCGTGATGCGGGCCGACGCCGACGGCCGGCCGCCGCTTGTGACGCCCGACGTGCACGCGCGGATCGACGCCTTGGTCGCGAAGGCCCGCGCGCTGGAGCTGGAACGTCTGGCGCCGCGGCCGATTTTGCTCGGCCGGCACCTGATCACGCTCGGCCTGAAACCCGGACCCGCGATGAAGGGCATCCTCGATACCGCGTTCGAGGCGCAACTCGACGGGGCCTTCGGAGACGAAGACGGCGCGCTGGCGTGGGCGCGCCGCCGGTTGGAAACCCCGTCCGCCTGATCGCGGACGCGGCTGCGACCGCTCAGAACGAGCGCCGCGCGCTGAGGTAGGCGAAACGTCCACCCGGGCGTCCGACGAGGCCCTGATTGTAGCCGACGTTGGAGTTATCGAGCGGCGGCTGGCGGTTGAACATGTTGTCGAGCCCGAACGTGAGGCGCAGGTCTCCCATCCGGGAGCGCTTGTCCCAACCGTAGCTGAGACTGCTGCCGAAGGTGTGGTAGCGATTCACCTCCCAGCCGTCACGGGTGAGGTCGCGGTGCCGGTGGATGTAGGTCGACGACAGACTCGCGGCCCACGCGCGCTGCTGCCAAAAGAGCGAGGACTGGCCGCGGTAGCGCGGCAGGCTACGGCCGACGCTGCTGAC
>JBEGJD010000027.1:0-4040 GCA_041184765.1 Verrucomicrobiota bacterium
ACCTCGATCTCTTCGCCGGCGAACTCATCGTGCTGTTGGGCGCCTCGGGCAGCGGCAAGTCGACCCTGCTCAACCAGCTCGGTGGGCTTGATTCACCGACCAGCGGCGTGCTGCGCTACCGGGGCCGCGACCTCGCCGAAATGGATGAGGCCGGTCTCACGCTCTTCCGCCGCGACGCGGTGGGGTTCGTTTTCCAGGCCTACAATCTGATCCCGAGTCTGACCGCCCGGGAGAACGTGGCGCTGATTACTGAAATCTGCCGCGACCCGATGGCGCCCGAGGATGCGCTGGCGATGGTCGATCTCGCCGACCGTCTCGACCATTTCCCGGCTCAGCTTTCAGGCGGCGAGCAGCAGCGCGTCGCGATTGCGCGCGCCATTGCCAAGCGCCCCGAGGTCCTCCTCTGCGACGAGCCCACCGGGGCTCTCGACGTCCACACCGGCATCACCGTCCTCGAGGCGATCGAGCGCATCAATCGCGAGCTCGGCACGCTCGCCGTCATCATCACGCACAACGCCATCCTCGCCTACATGGCAGACCGGGTGTTCACGCTTTCCGACGGGCGCATCGTGCACGCCCGCGAGAATGCCACGCGCGGCGCCGTGCGCGACCTGGCCTGGTGATGGCCGTTCCGCGATGAGCATGCTCGACCGCAAGCTGCGCCGCGACCTGCGGGCGCTCTCGACCCAGGCGCTCGCCGTCGCGCTGGTGATGGCCTGCGGACTGGCGATGATGATCATGACGCGGTCGCTGATCCTCTCCCTGTCGACGACGCGCGACGAGTATTACAGCGGCAACCGTTTCGCCGAGGTCTTTGCGCGGCTGAAGCGCGCGCCCCAATCGGTCGAGGCCGAACTGGCGGCGATCCCCGGCGTGGCGCACGTGCAGACCGGTATCGCGGTGCAGGTGACGCTCGATGTGCCCGGACTCGCCGAACCGGCGGTCGGCCTGATCAACTCTCTGCCCGAGCGGGGCGAACCGCGCCTGAACCGCCTCCACGTGCGCGCGGGACGACTGCCGGAGGGCCGCGCCTCGCGCGGTGAGCTGGCGGTGGGTGAGGCCTTCGCGGAGGCGCATGGACTGCGGCCCGGCAACACCATCTCCGCGTTGCTCAACGGCGCGAAGGAGACCTTCCGGCTCTCCGGGATCGTGCTCTCCCCCGAGTTCGTCTTCGAGGCGCCGCCCGGTGCGGCGCTGCCGGATAACCGCACGTACGGCGTGTTCTGGATGCCCTACCGCGAGCTCGCGACGGCGTTCCAGTTGTACGGCGCCTTTAATTCCGTCGCGCTGACCCTCGCGCCCGGCGCGTCGGAGGGTGCCGTGATCGCCGCGGTGAACCGCATCCTCCAACCCTACGGCGGGCGCGGTGCGTACGGCCGGATCGACCATCCCTCGCACCGGCGGCTCGACGATGAGATCCGCATTCTCGAGGGGCTGGCGATCGCGTTCCCGCTCGTTTTCCTCAGCGTCGCCGCGTTCATGACCAACTCGGTGATGAGCCGGCAGATCGCGCTGCAGCGGGAGCAGATCGCGATGCTCAAGGCCTGCGGCTTCTCGAACCGGCAGATCGGCGCCCATTACTTCAAATTCTCCCTCGGGATCGTGGCGGCGGGCGTCGTGCTCGGCTCGGCCGGCGGCGTCGTGCTCGGCGGTCTCCTGGTGGACATGTACCACCTGTTCTTCCGTTTTCCCTCTCTGGAATTCCGGGTCGACTATGGCGTCCTCGGTATCGCCGCGGCCGTGAGCGCGGCGGCCGCTTTCGCCGGGGTGGCCGGAGCGGTGCGGCGCGCCGTGCGTCTGCCGCCGGCCGAGGCGATGCGTCCCGAACCGCCAGCCCGGTACCGTCCTTCGCTTTTCGAGCGCTTCGGCCTCGCCCGCTGGTCGGGACCCTCGCTCCGCATGGCGTTCCGCAACATCCAGCGCCGTCCCGTGCGCAGTGCGCTCACCTGCCTCGCGCTCGCCCTCGCCACCGGGATCTTGATCGTGCCGAATTCGTTCCGGGACGGCATCGCTTACGTGATCGATTTCCAGTGGGACGTGATCCAGCGGCAGACCGTCACGTTGTCGCTCGTCGAGCCCGGGCCCGAGCGCGGCCGGCATGATTTCCGCCAACTGCCCGGCGTGGTCTGGGTCGAGCCGTTCCGTTTCGTGCAGGTGGAACTGAAATCCGGCGCGATCACCCGTCGGCTGCTGCTGCAGGGCCTGCCGGCCGAGGGCACCCTCAGCCGGGTCATCGACGCGCAACCTCGCCAGCTGCGGCTGCCGGAGCGCGGCATCATCATGTCGGCCAAGCTCGCCGAGGTGATGCGGCTCCAGCCGGGCGATACCGTCGTCGCGCGCGTACTCGAGGGCAGGGACCGTGAGGTCACGATTCCCGTGATCGGTCTCGCCGAGGATTTTGCGGGCACCGCCGCGTACATGGAACGCCACGCGCTTAACCGCCTCATGCTGGAGGGGGACCGGATCTCGGGTGCGCACGTCGTGGTCGACAAGGCCCGCTGGGGCGAGTTCGTCGCCGCCGTGAAGGAAACCCCGCGCATCGGCGGCTGCATCATCAAGGACGCGCTACGCGACGGCTTCCGCAAAACCACCGCCGAAAGCATCGGTCTCCTCCAGAAGATCTACTCGTTCTTCGCCACCATCGTGGCGTTCGGCATCATCTACAACAGCGCCCGTATCTCGCTTTCCGAGCGCGCCCGCGAACTCGCCACGCTGCGCGTGCTGGGGTTCACCCGCGGGGAGGTCGGGGCTGTGCTCGTCGGCGAGCTCGTGATTCTGACCCTGGTCGCGTTGCCGCTCGGGTTGATCATCGGCTCCGTCTTCGCCGCCGGGATCATCACGACCGTCAACACCGAGACGGTGCGCCTGCCGCTCGTGCTTACCCCGGCCAATTACGCTTTTGCCGTCCTCGTCGTCGCCGTCGCCTCGGCCTTGTCGGCCGTGTTCGCCGCGCGCAAGCTCGCCGAGATTGATCTGGTGAGCGCCCTCAAGGTCGCCGACTGACTGCCACGCCCACCGCCCTCACTTCATGAAGCCAGCCGTCCAACCCACCTCTAAGCCCGCCGTCCGGTCCGGCGCACCAGCCTGGCGGCGTCGCCTGCCGTGGTTCGGCGCCGCGGCGCTTGTGGCGCTCATCGTCGCCGGGCTCTGGCCCGCGGCTGTTCCGGTCGAGGTGGCTGCGGTGCGCCGCGGGCCGTTGGTCGTCACCGTGGACGAGGAGGGCATGACACGGGTCAAGAACCGCTATGTCATCACCGCGCCAGTCGCGGGACAGTTGCGGCGCATCGACTGGAAGGCCGGCGCCGAGGTCGTGGCGGGAAAAACAGTGCTCGCCGTAATCGAGGCGGGGGGAGCGGATTTCCTCGATGCGCGTTTGCAGGCGCAGGCCGAGGCCCGGGTGAAGGCCGCCGAGGCCGCGCGGGAGGCCGCGCTCGCGCAGCGCACTCGCGCCGAGTCCGCCGCCGCGCTCGCCGCGGCGGAGGATAGCCGTGCCCGCGGGTTGCGGGCGTCCAACGTGATCTCGGCGCAGGAGGCCGATCTCGCGCGCACGCGGCGGGAGACGGCGGCGGCGGAGTTACGCGCGGCGGAGTTCGCCGCGCAGGTCGCGGGATTCGAACTGCAGCAGGCGCAGGCGTTGCTCTCCCGCGGCCTGGCGGGCGGGAGCGGGGAACCCCTCGTGATCACTTCTCCGGTCAGCGGCCGCATCCTGCGCGTGATGCAGGAGAGTTCACGGATGGTTTCCGCCGGCTTCCCCCTACTGGAAGTTGGAGATCCGACCGACCTCGAGGTTCGCATCGAGGCGCTCTCGCGCGATGGCGTCGCGATCCGGCCGGGCGCACGGGTGATGCTTGAACAATGGGGCGGTTCGGAGCCGTTGGCCGCGCGCGTGCGTCTCATCGAGCCTTCGGCGTTCACGAAAATTTCCGCCCTCGGGGTCGAGGAACAGCGGGTCTACGTGATCGCTGATTTCACCGATCCGGTGGAGAAACGCCCCACCCTCGGAGACAGCTATCGCGTGGAGTCGCGCGTCGTGACTTGGG
>JBEGJD010000028.1:0-7039 GCA_041184765.1 Verrucomicrobiota bacterium
AAAAGGCGGGCGGGGCCGGACATGCGGGGCGCAGGTTGGCCGGCGCGCTCCGGCGCGGTCGAGCCGTTTCGGCGCGGTGGGATCCAGGCGCGGCTCCACCGTGACCGAAGCGGCTTCACGATCGCTTCCGAATGGCTTCGGGGGGGCATACACGGATGAACGCGGATCAGCGGAGTGGGTGTAGTCGCGGCCGCCCACCTACGCCGAGGCTACGGTCCTCCCGCGTTTTCCCTGAATTCACTGGGCACAACTCACCGCGTAACTGATCCGCTTTCCGCCGAAGCCCTGAGCTCCTGATTTCCAGATATCCTCCACCCTCCGTTACCTCCGTTTGCTCCTGTTTCCAGGCTCGGGCCGTTCCGCATCACTACAACGAGCTTGGGGCTCTGCGGTTTGACTTGGCGCCCGATCCCGCGGATCGAGCGCGAGTCCCCGCGCCTCCCTGAACTTCCATTTCAACCCTCGCTGGGTCTCTTCAGCGCGCGACCGGCGGGTGACCCGAGGGCAGCGCGATCTTCGGCAGCACGCGGACGTAGTCGCCGGGCGGCCGGCCGAGCGAACGCAGGTCCGCGTGGGAAATCGTCACCTCGCGGCTAGCGGCCTTGTCGGCGGCGGAGAGGGTGAGTTCGCCGCTTTCCGTGATGAGCACGATGCGCTCGGTGACCTCCGGTAAACGGCGACGCACGCGCTCGGCGGTGCCCAAACCGTAGCGCACGTGGCCGGCTCCGACCACGACGAAGGCGACGCGTTTGGCGCCGTCAGGCGGACGGATCGCGGCGACGACCTGGGCTGCCATCGCCTCGTCGCGGCTGGCCTGGGCCTCGAACATCGGCCGCAGTTTCGCGGGATCGACCGCCATGTGCACCGCGAGCTCGAGCTGCATCAGGCGTTCGTAGGCCGGGTCGTCGAGGTGGATGTCGGCCGGCAATTGCGTGCGATCCCCGGCCGGGAGTTTCGCCAGGCCGCCGCCGCGGCTCACCGCGCGGATCACGGTGGCGGGCGCATTCAGCGCGCGGATCGGAAGGCGATGCGCGCGGGCGAATTCGCAGAGCGCCTCGTAGTCGCGGTAATTCCGCCACTTCTTTTCCCATTCGATCTCCGCGGCCAGCGCCGCAAAGGCGATTTCGCCGCGGGCATAACGGTCGATCGCGGGCTGGTCCCGCGCCTCGAGTTGCTCAAGGCAAAGCGTCAGCGGCCGCCCGAGAGCGAACAGTTCCTGCAGCAGTCGCAGCTGGAGCTCATGGTGACGGCGGATGGTGTGCGCCTCGCCCACGTAGACCACGTCGGCCTTGGCGAGGTCGGCGATGACGTCGGCGTGGTCCGCCTCCTCTCCGCGCGTGAGGTCGATCCAGCACTCCGGCGCTCGCGCGGGTGCGGTCGAGAACCGGACCGTCGTGCAGCCGGAGAAAAACAGGACGGAAGCCAACACGAGGCCGGCTTTCCGCGGCCACGAGGCGGACGCGTGGCGGGATGTCATTGGGAGAGGAATCCCTTGGGCCGCGTGGAAGGAAAGGCCCCGAAGGGTAGCTTGCGCGGCGTGACCGTGACCTCGGTCGTGAGTTTCAGGGGCGCCGGGCCGCCGAGATCGTACTCCATCTCGACCAAGTAGGCGGTCCAGCCGGCGGCCGGCTCCGGCACGGAGGCGCGGATCTCGGAGCCGGAAGCGTTGAGCAGCTCAGACGTCCACTTCGCCCCGAAGGTCTCGAGGCGGAAGTCGCGCGCGTCGGGATTGGTCGCGCGCCAGAGGCGGGCTTGCCGCGGGCGGTCTCCGGTGGAAACGACCAGCGCGCCGTTTTCGTGCCGCCAGGAAAGCTGGGGCAAGCGGGCGCCGGTGACGATCGCGTGGTGCCAGGCGGCGATGGTGTTCGGGGCATCGCTGTTTTTCAGCGAGTGGTCCGTATTCGGGATGTACCGGAGGTATTTCGGTCCCGGCAGGTCGGCGAAGTAGAACTGCGACGAATCGGGCAGGAAGAACTGGTCGCCGCAGGCGTTGATCATGAGTTTGGGCAGCGAGAGGCGGTCGCGGTAGGAGTACGGATCCTCGATGTTGTAGAGTGCCCGCGCCTCGGGAGTGCCGCTCCATCCCATGATGCCTTGGCGGAAGTAGTCGCCGACCGCGGGCGCGAAAAACCCGTAGGCCCGGTGATGATGGTCCATCGACGCCTCGACGTTGAGGATGTCGATCACCAGCGGGCAGACCGCAATGACCCGCCGGTCGACGATCGCGGTCGTCCATGCCGTCCAGCCGCGCTTCGAGGCGCCGGACACGACGAACTTTTCCGCCTTGCGCGCGCCGCCCTCGGGAGAGGCGAGAAAGGCGGTGACGGCGTCCATCGCGCGGACCGCCGCCTTGGTCATGGGGAGCCGGGCCGGCCAGCGTTCGTCACCCGTCTCGAGAAAACGCAGCCAAGTGCGCGCGATGAAATCGTCCTCCTTCCGTTCCCGGCCATCGCCCTCGAGTGTGAGCGGCTGGTTCGGAATATTGCGCACCTCGGCGACGATCGAGCGCGTGGCCTTCGCCACCTCGACGAGCTCGCGCGACGGTCGCGGGGCCGGACCCGGGCGGTTGGAGCCGCCGGAAATAAAGAGCAGCACGGCGGAATGCTCGATCGACGGCGGGCGGATGATGGTAACCCAGTGCTGCCATGGCACGGGCTGCGAGCCGCCCGGCGGGGTCCAGTGCTGCGAAATGACGTCAAGCACGTCAGCGTTGACGCCCTCCGCCTCAAGCCCGCCGGTCCGTTTCCAGGAAAAATTCGGATCAGGGGCTGCGACGTAGCGGTCGAGGGCAGTGATGGTGGCCCCGGTGCGCTCTGTGCCGGCGGCCGAGAGATGACCGGCCGCGAGCAGCAGGATCGCCAGCGAGGCGGAAGGAAAAATCGAGCGGATCAGGCGGGATGGGGCGGGGGTACGCATGACGGCATGCTTGCGAAAAGAGCCGTGCTCCGGCGAGCCGGAGTTTGCCGGAATGCCCCCGCGCTCCCGCGCTCCGCGCGCGGGCCGCCTAGCCCTTCGTGGGCAAACAGGCGCCGCAGCCGTTCACGAAGAAGTCGTTGCCCTTGTCATCGACGAGGATGAACGCGGGGAAGTCCTCCACCTCGATCTTCCAGACCGCCTCCATGCCAAGTTCGGGATACTCGAGGAGCTCCACCTTGCGGATGTTCTCCTTGGCGAGGATCGCGGCCGGACCGCCGATGCTGCCGAGGTAGAACCCGCCGTGCTTGCGGCAGGCCTGGGTTACAGAGGTTCCGCGGTTGCCCTTGGCGAGCATCACCATTGATCCGCCATGGGATTGGAAGAGCTCAACGTAGCTGTCCATGCGGCCCGCCGTCGTGGGACCGAACGAGCCCGAGGCGTAGCCGGTCGGAGTCTTGGCGGGGCCGGCATAGTAGACCGGGTGGTCCTTGAGGTACTGCGGCAGGCCCTGGCCGGCATCGAGGCGCTCCTTGAGTTTCGCGTGCGCGATGTCGCGGGCGACGATGAGCGGGCCCGTGAGCGAGACGCGCGTGGTGACCGGGTGACGCGACAGTTCGGCGAGGATCTCGCGCATCGGACGGTTGAGATCGATGCGCACGATGGAGTCATCCTTCCACATCCGACTGGCGGCCGGGATGAAGCGCCCCGGCTTCGTCTCCAGCTGCTCGAGGAAGATGCCGTCGCGGGTGATCTTGCCGCGGATGTTGCGGTCGGCGCTGCACGAGACACCCATGGCGACGGGGCAGCTGGCGCCGTGGCGCGGGAGGCGCACGACGCGCACATCGAGCGCGAAGTATTTGCCGCCGAACTGGGCGCCGATCCCGGTGGCGCGGGCGATCTTGAGCACCTGCTCCTCCATCGCGAGGTCACGGAAGGCGCGGCCGTGCTCGTTGCCCGTGACCGGGAGGGCATCAAGGTAGCGCGCGGAGGCGAGCTTCAGCACCTTCATGCACGACTCGGCGCTGGTGCCTCCCACCACGAAGACGAGGTGGTAGGGCGGACACGCCGACGTGCCGAGGAGCGGCAGCTTGTCGCCGACGAACTTCTCGAAGCTCCGCGGGTTGAGCAGCGCCTTCGTCTCTTGGAACAAGTACATCTTGTTCGCCGAACCGCCGCCTTTCGCCACGAACAGAAAATCATACTTTGCACCCTCCGTCGCGAGGATGTCGATCTGCGCGGGCAGGTTGGTGCCGGTGTTCACCTCGCGCCACATGTCGAGCGGCGCCGTCTGCGAGTAGCGGAGGTTCTCGCGCGTGTAGCACTCGTACACGCCGCGGGACAGCCACTCGGCGTCGTTGGCACCGGTCCAGACCTCCTGTCCCTTCTTCGCCATGATCGCCGCCGTGCCGGTGTCCTGGCACATCGGGAGGATTCCCTCCGCCGCGATCTCGGCGTTTTTCAGGAGCGTCAGGGCGACGTAGCGGTCGTTGGCCGAGGCCTCGGGGTCGTCGAGGATCGACGCCACCTGCTTCAGGTGGTCGGTCCGGAGGAAAAACGAGGTGTCATGGAACGCCTGGCGCGCGAGGTAGCTCAGCGCCTCCGGCGCCACCTTCAGGATTTCACGGCCCTCGAACTGCGAGGTGCTGATGCCCTCGCGCGAGAGCAAGCGATAGCCGGTCGTGTCGGGACCGAGCGGAAACGGATCCTGATAGACGAAAGGTGGCGTGGCCATGATGGGAGAACGTCACGTGGTTCACGCCCGGTGTAAAGCGGCCGGGCAAGGCTGAGCTCGGACGCTCCGCGGTGGGGTAACCACGAATGGACACCACGGGACACGAATGAGGAGGGCTTGGTGTAGCCGCGGCCGTTCGCCGCGGACTATGCTGAAACCGTGACCGCCGTTTTGTCCTCCGAAGGCCCGGCGAAGGAGGGCCGCCGCGGACTATGTTGAGGGACGCACGGCCGAAGGCTTTCGTGAAAGGCTCCGCGAGGGGTAACCTCGGATGGACACGGATAAACACGGATGAGGAATGCCTCGGTCGCTGTGGCCGGGGTCCGGCGACCCCGGCCGATGCCGGGGGAAGAATCGGGTGAATGTTTTTCTGAACCACCCGGATTTACGCTGCGGATTTCACGGATCACGCGGATGAAGAAACCCTCGACGTCTAGTCGACCCCCCCCCGGCCCTTTCGTGGTTCAATGGCCCGGCGTTCGAGAGGAACCCCTGAATCGCTCCGCGGGGAGCAACCACGAAGGAACACGAAGGGACACGAATCTTGCCGCTTCCTAGCTTGGTGTAGCCGCGGCCGTGTACCCGCCGTAGGCCCGGCGAAGGAGGGCCGCCGCGGACCCTGTCGAGGGGCGTGCGGCTGAAGGCAGTCCTGAATCGCTCCGCGAGGGGCAACCACGGGTGGACACGGATAAACACGGATGAGGAATGCCTCGGTCGCTGTAGCCGGGGTCCGGCGACCCCGGCCGATGCTGGAGGAAGAATCGATTGAAGGCTTTGCCGAACACCCGGATTTTCACCGCGGATTTCGCGGATCACGCGGATGAGGAAAAGCGGCCGATGCCTTACCGGACTCTCCGGCCTTCCTGTTCAAACTCCATCTTGGCGCATCGTGCGTCTGTTTGCGGCCAACCGGGAAACGGCCGCGGGCGAGGCCCGCCGTTTCAATTCCTTGCCATCGCGCGCACCACTTCCCCGAAACGCGGCAGGTCGGACATTGTCGCTACTTCGCCGGGGGTGCGACCCCAGCGAGTTTCTCCCGGCCAGACGCCATGCTCCAGGAATTGCTCCTGCGCCGCTGGAAGGTGCGGCACGTTCAAGTAATCCAACTGCTCCTTTTCGTCGCGAACCGGCACGACCGCTTCGGGCGGGAGCTCGCGGATCGTCCGGCTCGACACGTAGGCCAGGGAATTCAACGCCACGAAGGGACGACAGTCGACGAGGGTCGTCGCCGGCCGGGGGAAATCCCCGCGCAGGTAGTTATGATACTCGACGTGGTTCGCCTCCAGCGCGTCGAAGGGCCCCAGGGCGCCGCGTTCGACGCGGCCGTCGTTCCAACGGACTTCCCATTGGCCGCCCACCACGTAGCGGATGAGCGCCCGCTCGCAGAGCACGGTTTCGCACTGACCGCTGGCGCCGGCGCAGGCGTGTGAGGTGGTGAGCCGCAGGGTCACACCGCCGGGGGTGTCGGCCTCCACGAAAAACGTGTCTGCCCCCTGGATCGTGTGGGCGCGGTAAAGCTCCGCCTTCACCGCGGCGAGTGGCGTCCACGAGTGGAGTCCGGAGGTTCCGGCCCAGAAGAGGAGGTTATGCACGTGGTGTGACATCGCGTTGCCGAAGCACGAGTCGGTGACGATGCGGCCGTCCTCCGCCAGCAGCCGGCCCGCCCAGCGGTTGCGGCGGAAGTAGGCCGTCGGCCGCGGCCAGAGCGCTTGCAGGGTGGCGACGCGCGGTGCACCGAACTCCCCGGCGAGCAGGCGTTTTTTCAAAGCGAGTCGCGGCTGCTCGACGATGAAGTTGAAACCCACGAGCGCACGCCTCGGCGCTTGGACATCGGCCGCGATCATCCGCTCCAGTTCCTCGTGGTCGAGGGTCGGCGGCTTTTCCAGGTAAACGCCGAGGCCGCGCGCCGCGGCGGCGGCGTGCATCTCGGCGTGCAAAGGGATGGGGGTGGGGACGACGACCAGGTCGAGCGCCGCATGGCAGGCGTCGAGCATTTCGCGGTAATCGGTGAAGACGCGCACCCTCCGCTCCGTGAGCCGCCATTCGCGTTCCTCGCGGACGAAGTCGCCCGGCCGCGGGTCGCAGGTGCAAATGAGTCTGGCGAGTCCGCGTTCCTCGAGCGATGCGATCGTGCGATGATGGGCGCCGGCGAACCCGCCCATGCCGATGATTGCGACGCGGACCGGCGTTTTCACACGAGCTTGAGCTTGGGCAGGTCCTGCGAGTCGACGAGGCCCGCCGGTCGACCGCGCGCATCGACCGCGATCAGATCGTCGATCCGGTGCGCCTCGAACAGCCGCAGCGCGTCCACCACGAGGGCGTCGACCCCGATCGTCTTGGGGCGCTTGGTCATGAATCGGGAGACCGGTCGCTCCAGGAAGCCGGGACCGG
>JBEGJD010000029.1:0-4329 GCA_041184765.1 Verrucomicrobiota bacterium
AAGGTTCTCACCCGCGGCCACCACCTCGAGGGAAACCGGCGCGCCGGCCGGCACCTTCTGGGAGACAGGCTGGCGAACGATCAGCGGGGCACCCGCGGTTCCACCCACGAGCACAACGCGCGTGACGGAGATCGCCTCGTAATTGGCGGCGTCGGCGGCGGCCGGGGTGTATTTCAACGCGAGTTGCACCGGACCCGGCGTGCTCAGGGCGGTTCCGGCCGCAGGTTGATAGATGAAGGATCCACCGCCGGGTACAGCGGCGGCGTTGAGCTGAGCCGACGAAAGCACCGTGCCGGCCGTGACCTGCACGGGCGGGTTCCAGGTAATGACGGGGATCGCCTTCAAGACCGTGAACGTATGCTCGACCGCGGCCACAGCGGAGAGCGAGTCGGTGGCCGGCACCGAGGCGCTGATCTTCACGATGCCCACGCCTGTGAGTGTGAGCTGGTTACCCTCCATGCGGGCCGGACCACTCACGACCGCGAACACCGCGGGCTGGCCGCTGGTGGAAACGGCGCGGAGCTCGATCGGCTGCGGGCTGAAGGGCCGGTCCCGCGGCGGATCGATGAAGGCGAGACTCTGGGTACCTTTCCCGACCGTGAGGATCGCCGCAGAGCTGGCGACGGGAGCCGCCTGACCGTTGCTGATCACGCACCGGAACTGGTGTCCGCTCATCGCCACGGAGGCGCTTTTCACCGTGAGCGCGGACGAACGAGCGCCCGCGTAGTCGACTCCGTCGGCCACATCGGAGAACGCGCTTTCCGCGGCCGTGCGCCGCTGCCATTGGAATTGCGGCGGCGGTGCGCCGGCTGCGGCGACGGTAAACACCGCCGGCTGCCCGGCGGCAACCGACTGGTCGCGCGGCTGCAGGAGGAGCACCAGAGGCTCCGCGACGGCGACCCGGTAATTGTCGAAATTCAGGAAGTTGTCGCCCGGTGATCCGGGAGCTGCGATGCGCCACGATACCGCCACATCGCCGAGGTTGAGGGCGACGCCCGTCCGCGCGGTGAGCGGCTGGTCGGTCCAAAGCGTGTCTCCACCCAGGGTGACGCTCCAACGGTTGCGACCGAAGTCGATCGTCGCAGCGAGCCGGCGCGTCTCGCCGGTCGCGAGAGACGCCGCAGCCTTGACGAGCGCAGGACCGCGATCGTCGCGGCTCACCGAGAGGTCCGCCAGGTCGAGCCGCACGGCGCCCAGCGTCTCGCCAGCGGAATTCCGCACCGCGAACTCAAAGGCATCCTTGCGACCGTTGGTCGAGGGGCTGAGCGCGATATCCGCCGAGAACACGATGACCGGTGTGCCGGAGCCGAGAGGGTCGTAATTGATCGGCCGTCGGACCGTGACCACTTCGCGGGCGGCGGCGGCCGCGCGTCCGATCCAAGCAACCTTGGTTCCAGTGGTCGACTCGCTGATGCCGGAGGACCCCGGATCGACGACCCCGGACCAGCCGTCGAAGCCGATGAACTTGTCGACGCCCGCCGGGAAAAGATCGAAGTGGGTCGCGTAGAGCTCGCGCGCGGTCTCGAGCTTGAGGTTGAGGGACACCTGACCCTGCGCGCCCGCGGCGCCGTCGACCGCGATGAAATACGTCGCCCCCGCGGTGACAAAGGCACGCACCGCGGCGAAAGGCCGGCCGGGGGCACCGGATTCGGCTCCCAGCGGCGTGAGACGGTCGATCGCGTCACCGCGGTAAAGTGCAAGCAACGCCTCAAAACCGGTCCCGGCCGAGTTGATTTCGAACACACCGCCCTGCGGCGCCGTGAACTTCCACCAAACAGACGCACCTCCTTCGCGCCCCGCGTGGACCGGCTCACCCGCCTCGCGAGTGGCGCCGACATTGGTCCCGCGCACCGTTACGGTCAGGGGCGGGGGCGGTGCGATGGCCACCACCGCGGCGGGCCACGGAATCGTGGCCGCTGACGCGAAGGCGTCGTTGGCCGGCCCTGCCTCGGCCCCGTCGAGCATGAGCGAAAGGGAGATCTGCCCCGACGCTCCTCCCGCGCCGTCCACCGCGATGCGATAGGTGCCACCCGCCGCCGCCTTGAACACCACACGACTCGTGCGCTGGGTGCCGTCGTCATCGTTGGCGACCACCTTGGTCAGCGAGGAAACCGACGTCCCGGTGTAAACCGCCAGCACCGTGTCGATGCCGCTGCCGGCGGTCGTGAGGGTGACCAGACCGGCGCCAGGGGCGGTCCAGTTCCACCAGATGGAACGCGCGGCGGGCCGACCGGCGTGGTCGGGTTCCCCAGCCTCCGCGGTGGCGCCGATGTTGAATCCGGTCCACGCAGCCTTGGTTCCGGAGAGCGCGGCGGCAGCGGCGAAAACGTCGTTTGCAGGTGCGACGGCGCCTGGAGCATGCGCCACACGGAGCGCGATGACGCCGGACTCCGCCGCGAGCCCAACGCGGGCGCCGTCGACCGCGATCTGATAAGTCACGCCGGCCGCGGTCGCGAACGAGACGCGGCTGGTGTTGCCGCCCGCCGGATCCTGGTCGTTGGCGGCGACCGGGGAAAGCGCGGCGAGCGAGGTGCCCGTGTACACGGCGAGCACGGTGTTGAACGAGCTACCCGCGGTGGAAACAGTCGCGATGCCCGCGCCCGGTGCGGTCCATGACCACCAGACCGAACGTCCGCCCGGATTTCCCGCGTGGTCGGGTTCGCCCGCCTCCTCGGTCGCGCCGACGTTCGAGCCGGCGACCCGGATGGCGCCCGTGGAGTCGGGTGTACCCGTGATCACGATACGCGAGGCGAACGCATCGTTGGCCGGGGCGGGCTTCGGCGCGACGAGCGAGAGGCGCAGCGCGACGAGGCCCGTGGCGCCCCCTTTTCCGTCAACCGCGAGGCGGTATTCGGTTCCGGCGACGGCCGTGAAGGTGACAAGACTCCGCGGGCCCTCGCCGCTGTCGTCGTCGGCCGCGACAAGCGTCAGCGCCTCGACCTTGGTCCCGGTGTAGACGGCCAAAAGCGTGTCGAAGGAGCTGCCGTCGGTGGCGATCGTGACGGTGCCCGCGGTCGGGGCCGTCCAGCGCCACCAGACGGACCCGCCGCCTGCGGCGCCGGCGTGTTCGGGCTCGCCGGTCTCGCGCGTGGCGCCCGCGTTGGTGGCGAGCAGCGCCCATCCGGGACCGGCGATAGGCGCGGCGTTGGCGAACGCGTCGTTCGCGGGCGCGGCCCCGGGCTGCTCGGGCGAGAGGGAAACGGAAAGGTTCACGGCACCGGCAGCGCCGCGGTAACCATCTACGGCAATGGCGTAGGCCGTGCCGGCGACCGCGTTGAAGGCGACCGCGCTGGTCGCGTTGCCCCCGCTGTCGTCGTCCTGCGCGATGCGCGTGAGCTGGTCGACCGCCGCTCCGGTGTAGACGCCGAGCAAGGTGTCGAAGGAACTGCCGCGCGTGGTAACGACGGCCTTGCCCGACGCGGGCGCGGTCCACGTCCACCAGACGGAGGAGCCGCCGTCGCGGCCGGCGTGGACGGGCTCACCCGCCTCGCGGGAGGCACCCTCGGAGGTGCCCATCGCGGTGGCGGACGGACCGGCGAGCGGCAGGCGCTTGGCGAACGCGTCGTTGGCGGGCGGCGGCCGGAGAGGCAGCTTAACCGCGAGCTCGGCCGGTTTCTTGTCCGGCGCGGAGACGGCGAACTTGAGCGTAAGTTCGGCGACGCCGGAAGGAGCGGTGACGTTGGCGCTGTAGACGCCGTCGCCCGCCGTAGCGTCGGGCGCGATGCCGTTGTTGCGGAGCTCGATCGGCGAGGAAGCGGCGGATGTGAGCAGCGTCACGTTCGCGTTCGCGACCGGCGCGATGTCATGCACGCGCACGAAAACGGGAAAGGTCGAGCCGGGCGCGACCAGCGTGCCGTCGGCCGGGGCGACGGAAACTTCCAGCACGCCGTCGGGCGTGCTGGAAAGCGCGTGGTAGGCGTTGAGACGCCCACCCGTTACCGTCTTGCCGCGGAGCGCCGCCACGGGCACGGCACCCGCCAGGATGCGCTGCCGCAATTCAGCGAGGGGAAGGCCGGGGAAACGCGAGAGGACGAGCGCGGCGACGCCCGCGACATGCGGGGCCGCGGCGCTGGTGCCGCTGCCCGACGTGTAGGCGGCGTCGGAAGCGCGACCGGTGGAGTAAATGCCGACTCCGGGCGCGCCGAGGTGCACGCGGTTCGCCCCGTAGGAGGAGAAGTCGGCGAGTTTGTCGCCCCGGTCCAACGCGGCCACCGCGATGATGTTGTCGGCGGCGTAGCTCGCGGGGTAGCGGGGAATGACATCATTGTCGGTACCCTCGTTGCCCGCGGCGGCGATGAAGATCGTGCCCTTCGCGCGGGCGGCGAGAAT